>JAAYXU010000199.1 GCA_012515725.1 Clostridiales bacterium
GCCCAGATCGTCGACGCGTTCGACATCGTGACCAGCCTGCGCTCCATCAAGTCGGAAAACGAGCTGGCCTGCCTGCGGGAGGGCTTCCGGATCACGGCGCTCGCGATGGACGAGGTGCGCCGCAATCTGCGCCCCGGCGTTACCGAGCTGCAGATGGTGGGCATCGCCCAGCGGGTCATATACGAGAACGGAGCCGAGTACGAGGGGCTTCCGATGTACGTGTTCAGCGAGAAGTCGACGAGCCACGCGATATCCCGGCCTTCCTACCGCGAGATACTGCGCGGTGACATCGTGCAGCTCAACCTGTCGGCCAAGGTGGATGGCTATTCGCCAAGCATCGGCTACCCGGTGTGCGTGGGCAAGATGACGCCCGAGAAGCGCCGCATCGTCGAGTTCGGGCTGGAGGCGCACCGTTGGACCGAGCGTCAGCTGCGCGCGGGCGTCGTATCGGGCAGCATAGCGAAAAATTTCTATGATATGTACTGCGAGCGCGGATTTGGCGACAACTTCGTATACGGGCCCTGCCACGGCATCGGCATGATCGAGGTCGAGGCGCCGTGGATGGAGAGCAGCTCCGAGTACACATTAAAGCCCAACATGACGTTCCAGATCGACACGTTCGTATCGGGCAGCACGTTCGGTATACGCTGGGAGAAGGGCGTCGTCATCACCCAAAGCGGTTTCGAGAGCCTGAGTCCTGCGATCGGTGAGATCTACGAGCTCGATTTCTAGAAAGGAGCAGCGCGATGAGACTGGAAATGAGTCTGCCAAGAGAGCTGGAGGACGCGAAGGCCCGCCGGGTCCCGCTCGTCATACCGGTGGGGACGATCGAGTACCACGGGCCGCACTGCGCGCCCGGGTGCGACACGCAGATCGCCGCGGGGCTCCTTGATCGCCTGGCGGCCAGGAGGGAGCTGGTTGTCGCGCCGCCCATCTGGTACGGCGTCGCCAGCTACGCGGTGGCCGGCCCAGATAAGAATACGGTTGACGTAAACGCAGACGTATTTGAAAGCTATGTGTACTGTATACTAAAGTCGCTCATTGAGGGCGGTTGGCGCAGCATATACCTCGTCATCCATCACCAGTACGAGCAGGAAAACATGATGCCTATGACGCTCTCGTGCATGAAGGCCGCTAAAAAGCTGCTGATGGAATACCTCGAGCGGACGCAGGGACGCGGCTGGTGGGGGAGCAACCGGTACGCGTCCTATTACGAGGAGCTAGGGCAGTCCGACGATCCGTTCAGCTGGATCACCGTACTGCCCGCGATGAGCGCCGCGGCCCAGAGCGCGACGGGCTACGACCACGCAGGCAAATGGGAGTGCTCGATACTTAGCGCTATCGATCCAGAGGCGGTGAAGAAGGAGAGGATAGCCGACAGCGACGAGTGGTTTATACAAAGCGCGGCCGATTCGTCGCCCGAGCTGGGACAGGAAATGATACGCGTGTCCCTTGACGACCTTGACAAACGGATTCGGTAAGGAGGATGCCCCATGAGATCCATGAGAAGAGCGGTGCACATCGATTTTCACACGATGCCCGGCATACATGACTTCAACCGCGAGTGGGATCCCGCCCTCTTCGCGCAGACACTGTCCGACGCCCATGTCGAGTACATCAACGCGTTCGCGCGGTGCAACATCGGCTTTGCCTACTACCCGACGAAGATAGGCATACCGTACCCCGGCATGAAGGGCGACATGTTCGGCGATCTCCTGCGCGAGTGCCACAGGCGCGATATCGGCGTGAGCGCCTATGTCAACGTCGGGCTCGACCA
>JAAYXU010000200.1 GCA_012515725.1 Clostridiales bacterium
CGGCGGCCATACTGAAGTTTAAAAACGGTGCTATAGGTATGCTGGAAGGCAACACAACGGCGTATCCGGGATTCCAGCAGCGCGTCTATATATATGGTTCGGACGGAAGCGTGATCATCGAGAACGACAAGATCCGCGAGTGGCGTTTCCGGGACGAGCAGGACGGCAAAACCGCGAACGCCGGGGAGAGCGCCGGAGCGGGCAGCGCCGCCATTCCCTCATCGTGCCACCAGCGTCAGGTACAGGACGTGGTGAACGCGATACTGGAGGGACGTCAGCCGGCAATCACAGGCCGCGACGCCCGCCACCCGCTAGCCATCATACTGGCGGTGTATGAATCCAACCGAACGGGCAGGGCAGTAAAAGTAAAGTAGGATTACAAAGACAATATGAGCGATAATATTTTTCGCATCGCGATCATCGGCTGCGGAGGTATTCACCATGAGCACGCACGGGCGCTGGTCGGCTTGCCCGGCGTGGCTCTTACACAGGTGTGCGATATAAAACCCGAGCGGGCCGACGCTTCGGCAGCTCTGTACGGCTGCCGCGCGGTTTACGACGCAAAGACGGTATTTGAGTCCGACGAAGTGGACGGAGTGCATATATGCACTCCTCATTACCTTCACGGGCCAATGGCTATTGAAGCGATGAGGTGCGGCAAGTACGTGCTGGTGGAAAAGCCCATGGCCGGGAACCTGGCGCAGGCCCGGGAAATGATCGAGGTGTCCGACAGCCTGGGCGGTCGGCTTGGCGTCATATTTCAGAACAGGTATCTTGAGGCGGCGCGCCGTCTGCGGCAGATCATAGCCGACCGCGAGATGGGCGAGTTGCTTGGGATCCGCGGAACTGTGGCTTGGAAGCGGACACCGGAGTACTATTCCGACGACTGGCATGGGCGCTGGGCGACCGAATGCGGCGGCGTGATGATGAACCAGGCGATCCATAAACTGGATCTTCTCCAGTGGTGCGCGGGAAGACCGGCCACGCGTGTTTCCGGGCGCGTTTCCACCGACGGGCTTTACGAGTGTATTGAGGTGGAGGATACGGCCCATATCCGCATTGAGTTCGAAGGCGGACTCGTGGGCACATTTTACGCCACGGTGGCCGGGAGCGAGAACGAGCCTGTGGAGATTCACACACGCCTCGAGGGCGGACGCCTGCTGTACCGCAGCGGTTGGCTGTACCGATGGGAGAGCGACGGACGGCTGACGCTGCTGGTCGCCCCGGAGCGCCAGGCGAAGGGAGACAAGGCCTACTGGGGCATCGGACACCGGGCGCAGCTTAAGGACTACTATGAGAGCGTGCTGGGCGGAGCTCCAATCTGGCTGGACGCAAGACAGGGCTTTGGCGCGCTTGAGATCATCCGGGCGCTCTACGCAGCATCACGCGGCGGACAGCCGATCACGCTCCCTTGGATAGGAGAATGAGCGATGCTGAATTTTGAGTATCTTCTGCCCACCCGCGTGATATTCGGAAAAGGAACGCATCTGGACGTGGGGAATATTGCAAGGCGTAGTGGTGCGTCGCGTATTCTTTTCCACTACGGAGGCGGCTCCATCCGCCGCAACGGCGTATACGACGCGGTGACCGACTCCATGCAGCGCGCAGGCGTCAGTTATATCGAGCTGGGCGGTGTGCGACCCAATCCCCGACTGTCCCTCGTATACGAGGGAATCAGGCTTTGCAGGCAGGAGCGCATCGACTTCATACTCGCGGTGGGCGGCGGCAGCGTCATCGACTCGGCCAAGGCCATCGGCATGGGCGCGGCGCATACCGAGCGTGACGTCTGGGACTTTTATTCGGGCGCAGCGCCCGAACGAACGCTTCCGGTAGGCGTGGTGCTGACAATACCGGCGGCCGGAAGCGAGACCAGCATGAGCAGCGTTATATCGCGCGAGGAAGATCACCTCAAGCGGTCCTGCAACGACGAAACTATCCGTCCGGTTTTCGCAATAATGAACCCGGAGCTCACATATACGCTGCCGGCATACCAGACCGCCTGCGGCGCGGTTGACATCATGGCTCACGTAATGGAGCGGTATTTCACGACCACCGATCATGTGGAAACAACCGACCGGCTGTCCGAAGCGGTGCTGCTCTCGATGATCGCAAACGTACCACGGGCTCTGCGGCAGCCGGACGATTACCATTCCCGGGCCGAGATCATGTGGTGCGGCTCGTTGGCGCACAGCAACTTTCTGGGCGTGGGCAGGGTTCAGGACTGGGCGACCCATCAGATGGAGCACGAGATATCAGCTCTCTACGACATAGCGCATGGCGCGGGACTCGCGATACTCTTTCCCGCCTGGATGCGCCACGTGTACCGCGCCGACGTTGATCGCTTCGCGCAGTTCGCAGCCCGCGTATGGGACGTACCCGAGTCAGACGACCGAGAAACGATGGCGCGGGAGGGCATCGACCGACTCGAGTCCTTCTTCTCGTCGATTGGTATGCCTACGCGGCTGTCCCATGCCGGTATCGACGCCTCCCGGATAGATGAGATGGCACGTAATACATTCTGCAACAACGGCGACCGCACGGGCACATTCGTACCGCTGACGCTCGAGGATAAGCTCGCTATTTTTAGAGCGGCGGTGTAGCC
>JAAYXU010000201.1 GCA_012515725.1 Clostridiales bacterium
AGCGCGAGCGCGTCGGACTCGCCCCGGGGTCCCACGCAGGCGTTGGCGTTTCCGGCATTGATGAGCACTACGCGGGCGGAGCCGCGGGCGACATGCCTTTGGCAGATCGTCAGACTGTGGCCCTTGACCACGTTGCGGGTGAAGATACCCGCCGCCGCCGCGCCGCCGGGGCAGACCACGAGCGCGAGATCGGGCTGGCCGCTCTTCTTAAGCCCGCAGGCAACGCCCGATGCCAAGAATCCCCTAGGGAAGGTGACGCCGGTATAGCTCATATCGCTACCCCCTTCGTGTATTGTCCCGATTATACGCAATGGGCGCGGGGTTTTCAAGCTTTTTCCGCGAAGCGCAATACGGCATGCCGCCTCCGTCTACCAAGGTGCGCTGAATGTCTTTCACCATTGTGTCAGGCTCTGCCTTTTATCCGAAGCCCGATTGTACTATAATAAACCCGGAAGCGCACTTATCGGGGGTGACAGCATGAAAACCAGGCTCGTAAAGGCCGACAGCGCCGCCGTCAACGAGGCAGCCTCGCTGCTGCGGGAGGGGCAGGTGGTGGCTTTTCCTACCGAAACGGTATACGGGCTGGGCGCGGACGGCCTCAATGGCGACGCTGTGGCACGGATTTTCGCGGTAAAAAACCGCCCGGCCGACAATCCGCTCATACTGCACATCGCCTCCCGCCGCGATCTGGACGCGCTGGTAACGCGCATACCGCCGGCCGCCGAGGCCGCGATGGTCGAGTTCTGGCCCGGGCCGCTAACGCTGGTCATGGAGAAAACCGACGCGGTGCCCCCGATCGTCACAGCGGGTCTGCCTACCGTCGCGGTGAGAATGCCGAGTCATCCGGTGGCCCGGCGGCTTATAGCCGTAGCCGGGCGGCCGCTGGCCGCGCCCAGCGCGAACCGGAGCGGACGGCCAAGCCCCACCCGGGCAGGTGACGTGCTGGACGATATGGACGGGCGGATACCGCTCATACTGGACGGCGGAAGCTGCGCGGTGGGCGTGGAGTCTACGGTGCTGGACGTTACCGGGCCTACGCCCCGGATATTGCGTCCCGGCGGCGTGACGCGGGAGATGCTGTGGCGGACGCTGGGACCGGTGGACGAAGCGCCTTCCGTGATGCGGCCTTTGGACGAGGGAGAGGCCGCTCCCTCACCGGGTATGCGGCACCGCCACTACGCGCCCCGGGTTCCGCTGACCATCGTGGAGGGTGGCGCCCCGGCGCTGTTCCTTCGCTACGACCAGGCGGAGACCCGAGGGAAAACGCCTGTTCTGCTGTGTACCGCGCAGACCGCCCGGGACGCGGGCTCTCGCCGCTGCGTCGTGATGGGCGACAGGGACGACGCCGATACGATCGCCGAAAGCCTTTTTTCCGCGCTGCGCGAGCTGGACCGGGTGGGAGCGGACATCGCGTTCGCCGAGGCGGTGGAGCCTGCGGGCGTGGGCCTTGCGGTCATGAACAGGCTCCTCAGGGCGGCCCAGTTCCGGGTGGAGGGAAGGAACACGCGATGAACCTGCTTTTCGTATGCACGGGCAATACCTGCCGCAGTCCCATGGCCGAAACGCTGGCCCGGAGGGAATTTGAGCAAAGGGGACTTAATTGGCGGGCCGAGTCGGCGGGACTCATGGCAGAAGCGGGCGCTCCCGCTTCGCGGCACGCCGCCGATGAGATGGCCAGGCGGGGGCTTTCGCTCGACGCGCATCGCGCGCGCGAGGTTACAGCGGAGGCGGTGGCGCGCGCCGGACGGGTACTGGCGATGACCGATACGCACCGCGACCTGCTTCGCGCCGCGTATCCGGACGCGCGGGACAAGATACTGACGCTGGGCGAATGCGCCGATACCGGTGAAACCGTTCCCGATCCGTACGGCGGGTGCGCGGCGGCGTACCGGCGCTGCGCCGACCGCCTGGAGGCGCTGGTGAGAGCGGCGGTGGAGGCGATGGCTGAAAAAGAAAACATTTGAACATGGTCACTGGGTTTACGCCGCGTCTTCTCAAATAAACGCTTGGTGTTGTCAAGCTTCGCTGTTTTCTTCGTTTAACTTTTTATGAAGTTCAAATCTGGGGTTACCTTAATCCTATCATCCGGAAGGCGTTGACGGCGCGTCCGTCGGCTCCGGCTCCTCGGGCGGCGCGTCGGTCGGGGCTGCCGACGGCGTGTCTGTCGGGGGCGCGTCGGGCGTTTCCGACGGAGGCTGCGATTCGGGCGGCTGCGTGGGAGGAGCGGGCGTGGGCTCGGGAGACGGGGTCGGAGTATAGCTGAACTTCGTGTACTCGGGTGAGAAAGTGCGCGAAAGCGGCGCGGGCGTTACCCACGGACAGCGCGTCGGGTAGACTGTGGGTTCGGGCGCGACATAGCCGGGACTGTCGGGATCGGTCGGATCCCAGCCGTATTCAAAGGATACCGGACCGCGCTTGAGCTGGTTCCATAGCTGCGGGTCTTCCTCGCCCCATATGATTTCAACAGGCGTACCCGCCGGGCAGTTCTCATAAATCCAGTGGATATCGGCCAGAGCCAGCCGGATGCATCCCAGCGAGCTCATCGTGCCCAGCGCATTGTACTTTTCGCCGTACATCGAATCGGGGTTATTGTTGCGGTAGGGGACAGAGTGGAAGAGGTAGCTTCCCGTCATGCGTATAGCGTAGCGGGCTTTCGTCCCGTCGACCATACCCGCGATGGGATAGCGCTCGGCCTTCAGCGTGTAGAGACCTTCGGGCGTGCGTTTACGGGTGTACCCGGTCGAGCAGAGCATCTGCCGCACAACGATAGTGTACTGTCCTGATTCGTCCAGCGTATGGACGGTGACGATCTGCGCCGCCTTATTGACGAGTATCGCGTATGGCAGCTTCACGTCCACTGGCGTGGGAGCGGGCGTGGGCGGGAGCGTGGGGGAGGGCGTCGGGGTCGCGGGCGGGGATGTCTGCGGTATGGGAGACGGGGACGGCGAAGGAGACGGCGAGGGTGAAACCGCCGCCGCGGACTGCGTGGGCTCGTTAATGGCGCTCATATCACCGCAGCCCGACAGGGCTATGAGGAACGCGGCCGCAACGAACGCCGCCGCCTTACCGATATGAGAACGCATATTGCCAGAACCTCCGTCGCCGCCGAGCCTGCGCAGACCGCATGGCGCATCCGTGCGGCCTACTACTTGCATGTCCGGTATATTACCGGAAATGCGGATATTTGTCAATCAGGCGAATGCCTGAGCAGGGAGGCGGAGCGACGTCGGGACAACGTATAGTAATACTCTCTATAGGTTGAACAGAGGGACATCGCCACTATTATCTATAAGAACGCTACAGGTAGAGCTATATAATCCGATAAAAATAGATGGAGGCTTCGGGCATGCGGATATCGCCCTTGTAACTTCCGGTCGAATCCAGTATAATATGCAAGAATGCCGGGAGGTGACACTATTGATTGCGCTGGGAAGCGATCACGCGGGATATCCCCTCAAGGAGCATATTAAGAAGCATCTCATCGAAAAAGGCATAGAGATCATTGATATGGGCTGCTTCAGCACGGACTCCGCGCACTATCCCGAGTATGGTGAAAAGGTGGCGCGCGCGGTGACAGGCGGACGCGCCGACCTGGGCGTTATCGTGTGCGGTACCGGCATAGGCATATCGATCGCCGCCAACAAGGTGTCCGGTATCCGGGCGGCTCTTTGTACAGACAGCTATATGGCTCGCATGGCGCGGCTCCATAACGACGCGAACATACTGGCGCTGGGCGCGCGGGTGGTGGGAATGGGCGTCGCCGAGGACATCGTCGATACGTTTATCCATACTTCCTTCGAGGGAGGGCGACATAGCGAGCGGGTGGATATGATCATGCGAATCAAGGAATCCTCTGACTAGCGCCGAACGAACGCGCGCAGGCTATGGGAGCTGCCCCGGGGACGGTCCTCCGCGTTCGGGCATTCACCCCACAAAAACGTAAGGAGGACGTGTTTATGGGTAAACTTTTTGTCATGGATCATCCGCTTATCCAGCACAAGCTTACACTGATCCGGGACAAGCAGACGGGATCCAAGGATTTCCGGGAACTGCTCGACGAAATTTCCACGCTGATGGCATACGAAGTTACGCGGGATCTTCCCCTCAAGGAGGTCACGATCGAAACGCCTATCAGCAGAACCAGCGCCTATGTGCTCAGCGGCAAAAAGCTGGGTGTTGTACCCATTCTCCGGGCGGGGCTGGGCATGGTCAACGGGATCCTGAAGCTAGTGCCTGCGGCCCGGGTGGGCCATGTGGGCCTGTACCGCGATCCCGCGACGCTGGAGCCGGTGGAGTATTACTGCAAGCTGCCCGGTGACGTGACCGAGCGCGAGCTCATCGTCGTGGACCCGATGCTGGCGACAGGCGGCAGCGCTTCGGCGGCAATCAGTTTTCTGAAGGATCGGGGCTGCACGAACATCAAGCTCATGTGCCTGGTCGCCGCGCCCGAGGGCATCGAGCGCATCCGCAGGGACCATGAGGATGTGGATATATTTGTGGCCGCAGTCGATGAGAAGCTCAACGATCACGGCTATATCGTGCCCGGACTGGGCGACGCCGGGGATCGGCTGTTTGGCACCAAATAAGGAGGACGGGAATGTCCCAGACCATGATAGACAGGATCCGGGAGGCCGAGGCCCGGGCCGATCAGATAAAAGCCGAGGCGGTCGCCGAGGCCCGCGACAGGGTACGCGCCACCGAGGAGGAGCTTACTTCCTGGAAGGAAGAGCGGTATAAGCAGATCCGCCAGCAGATGCGCACGACGCTGGAGGAAGCCGAGGCCGCGGCGGCGCAGCGCGCGCTTCGCGAGCAGGAATCCGCCCGGACGGACGGAGAAGCGCTCAGGCGTAAGGCCGCGGAGCGGATGGACCGCGCGGTCGCGCTGATCGTTGAAAGGATCGTGGGGTAGTATGGCGGTACGCCCTGTGAAAAAGGTTACGCTCGTAGCGCTCAAGGCAAGCCGCGACGCGCTCGTGTCGCAGATGCAGAGGTACGGGATGCTGGACATCACCGATCTGACGACCCGGCCCGAGGAGCTGCCCGAAGGTCTTCAATGCCCCGATCCCGGGACTGACGATACGCTGTCGGAGTACGCGTCCGATCTGGAGCGCCTGGATCAGGCTATCCGTCTCATCGCGGCCAACGAGGAATCGGGAAAGTCGTTCCTGGCCGTCCCGCCCGCCGCGACCGAGGAGGATATGGAGCGCGTCGCGACGGCCGAACGCGGCGACATAATGGCGCGCGTCGACGAGGCGCTGTCGCTCTACGGACAGATCGCCGACATACGGGCGCGCGTTACGCGCATCGACCAGAGACTGGAGCAGCTTGCTCCATGGCTGCCCCTTAATATTCCGGTAGAGGATCTCCATGATACCCGGGAGGCGGTGGTGCTGGCGGGGGCGATGCCCGCCGCCGAGTGGCCCGCGTTCATAGACGACATACGGGAAATGAACACGCTGGATCTGGAGGAAGTGTCCTCCGACCGCGAGAGCATCCGGATCCTGGCGCTGTGCCACCGTCTGGAGAACCTCACGCTGACCCGAGCGCTGACGCGCGCGGGCTTTGTGCGGGCCGAGTTTCAGGACGAAAAGGGACGCCCCTCGGATATAGCGGCAGGGTATGAGGAAACCCGCCGAGAATACGCGGAGCGGATCGAAAGCATCGGCAGACAAATCGCCGCAATGACGGACGCGCTGCCGGGCATGAGACATCTCTATGATGCGCTGGCGCTGCTGCGGGATCGCCGGAAGGCGCAGCTGCGCTTTGGCGATACGGCCAATGTATTCTATGTGTCGGGCTGGGTCCCGGCCCGTGACGAAACCGCGTTCCGCAGGGCTATGCTGTCGGTTACCGACGCGGTGGAAATGCACTTTCGCGATCCGCTGCCCGAGGAGTCCGCGCCCACTCTAATAGAGAACAATCCGGTCGTCGAACCCTTCGAGGCGATAACCGAAATGTATTCGACGCCCCAGCGCACCGAGATGGACCCAAACGCCGCGATGGCGCCCTTTTTCTTCGCGTTTTTCGGTATGATGGTATCCGACGCGGGATATGGGATACTGATCGCGATCGCGGGCGCGGTCATGTACTGGCTGATGCGCCGGAAGGGCACAAAGGTCAAGCTCGTGATGGTGGTGACTCTGGGCGGCATTTCGACGCTCATATGGGGCGCTCTTTTTGGGGGCTGGTTCGGATTTACGTTTAATACGCTGTGGTTCAATCCTCTCGAGGAGCCGCTTACGATGCTGATCGTGTGCTTCGCGCTGGGCCTCATACAGATCGTAGCGGGCATCCTTTTGAAGACCGTAGCCGAGCTGCGGGCCGGGCATATCGCCGACGCGATTTTCGGAAACCTGTGCTGGGTGCTGTTCTTTGTGGGCGTACTGCTGCTGGCGGCTCCGATGCTGGGTGAGGGCGCGGCTTTTACCGCGGCGGGAACCGCCGGGAAGATAGTAAGCCTCGCGTCGGTAGCGGGCATCGTGCTGGGAAAGGCCGGTATGTCATTTGCCGCCAAGTGGCGTACGAGGAATAAAAAGAGCCTTTTTTCGGCCGTCGGAACGGGCGTCGCAAGCCTGCTGGGCGGCGTGATGGCGCTCTACAACGTCACCGGCTATTTCTCGGATCTGCTGAGCTATTCACGGCTCTTTGCGCTGGGACTGGCAACAGGCGTCGTGGGCATGGTCATTAATTCGATCATATCGATGCTCGTTTCGGGAACCGGCGTTATGGCGGTCGCCGGATGGATACTGGGGATTGCTGTATTCGTGGGCGGGCATATATTCAATATCGTGGTCAACGCGCTGGGCGCTTACGTGCATGCCAGCCGCTTGCAGTATATCGAGTACTTCGGAAAATTCCTGGAAGGCGGAGGAACGCCCTTCAAGCCCTTCCGCGTCAAAACTCGGTACTATCTGCTCAAACAGAGCAGCGAACTTTCGGATAATATGAAGGAGGCATAACAAATATGGAACTCATCCTTAACGCTGCGGCAACCGTCGCCGCCGAGGCAGCCAAGCTCCCCTGGGGGCCGGTCTTTGCGCTAACCGGCGCGGTACTGGCCGCGCTGCTTGCCGGTATCGGTTCGGCGATCGGCGTATCGATGGCCGGTCAGGCAGGAGCCGGCGTGCTCAGTGAGGATCCCGATAAATTTTCGCGCGTACTGGTGCTCCAGGCACTGCCGGGAACACAGGGCATATACGGACTTCTGATCGCGTTTCTCGTCGTGCTGTGGAGCGGTCTGCTGACGGGCGATATGGAGACGCTGCTTGCGATCACGCCCGAGCAGGGGCTATTCGTGCTGGCCGGGTGTATGCCCGTAGCGATCGTTGGCCTCATTTCGGCGGTCTATCAGGGTAAGGCCGCGGTAGCCGGCATCGGACTGGTCGGACGGCGGGGCGAGGAGAGCGGAAAAGCCATAACGATGACGGTTCTCGTGGAGACATACGCGGTGCTCGCGCTGCTCATCTCATTCCTGACTGTATTCGGCGTGCTGGGCTGAAGAAGGAGCGCGCGAATGCCGGGGATTGACCAGATTCTTGAGACCATAATGTCTACCGCGCGGCAGGAGGCCGAAAGTACGCTGTCCGACGCTCTGAATCGGTGCGAGATGATCCGCCGACAAGTCGAGGCGGACGTCGCGGCCTTCGGCGAGAGTATGGAAAAAACCACCCGGTCCCAGTGTGAGGAGATCGAGCGCCGCGCCGACACACAGGCGCGTCTGGGTCGCGGCCGCGAACGGCTGGCCGTTAGTCAGGCGCTAATCGGCGAAGCCTTCGAGCGGGCGCTGGACGCTTTGTGCGCGCTGCCCGAGGAGCGGTTCGTTCCCTTTGTTGAGGGCCTTATGCAAAAGGCCGCCGTCACCGGGAGCGAGCGCGTCATAACGGCTCCTCATGAAACCCGTATAGACATGGCTCTCGTCGCGCGCGTCAACCGCGCGCTCGAGGCGCGGGGGCTACCGGGCGGCCTGACGATATCTCCTGAAAAGGCGTCCATACGCGGAGGATTCCTTCTGGAGGAGGAGGGCGTGCTGACGAACTGCTCATTCGAGATGCTGCTGCGCCAACTGCGCACAGGTATCGAGGCCGAGGTAGCCGGGGCGCTTTTTCCGGGCGGGGAGGTATAGTAATGCCTCAGCCCAGTTACCCATACGCGGCGGGACGAGTGCGGGCGCTGGAAGGGCGGCTGCTGACCGCGGAGCGCCTGAGCCGGATGCTGGACGCGGGCAGCGCGCAGGACGCGTACAGACTGCTGCGGGATGCCGGGTACGGCGTTTCGGCGGGCACCGAGGATCCCCGCCTGTACGAGGAGCTTATCATCGCCGAGCTTGCCCATACCGAGCGTCTGATTGACGAGATCACGCCCGACACGGGCCTGACCGACGTGTTCCTCATGCGTTCGGACTACCACAACGCGAAGGCGTTCCTGAAAATGCGCCACGTGAGCGGGGACGAGCAGGCGGCGCTGACGCCGCTTGGGAAGGTGGACAACAAAGAGCTGGAGGAAGCGGTATTCGAGCAGGAGTACACGGGCCTGCCGGAGCATCTGGCCCGCGCGATAACGGCCGTGGACGCCGCGGTGCAGCTGCGTCCCGATCCGCGTACCGTCGATACGGTCATGGATCGCGCTTGGTACGAGTGGGCGCTCTCCAGTGTGCGTAGCAGCCGGTTTCTGACCGGGTATCTTACGGCCTTTGCGGATCTTAATAATCTGTCGTCGCTCATACGCGCCCGGATTAACGGGTTGACGCCCGGATTTTTCCGGGAGACGCTGCTGCCGGGAGGCACGATACCGCAGACGACTCTTTCGGATATCTACGCGGCCTCTGGCGATCTGCCCGCGCACCGGATCGACACGCGGGCATACGGCCCGCGCTGCGCGCAGGCGCTTCAGAGCGCGCTGGCTGGGCGCGCCTGGGAGTTTGAGAAATTCAGGGACAACTATCTGACCCAGTACGTCCTCTCCCGGCGGTGGGAGCACTTCTCCATCGAGCCGGTCGTGGCGTTTTTGCTGGCCAAGGAAGCCGAGGCCCGCGCCGTTCGCCTTATTATGGTGGGCAAGCTCAACGGCGTTCCCGGTGACGCGCTGGGAGAAAGGCTGCGTGAGCTTTATGCCTGATCTGCACAAAGTGGCGGTTATAGGCGACAGGGACTCGGTGCTGGGTTTCAAGGCGCTGGGTTTTTCGGTCGTGTATGCCAACGAGCCGGCGCAGGCGGCACAGGTCATCAATCGTCTGGCCCGGGAGCGCTGCGCGGTGATTTTCGTCACCGAGCGCCTCGCGGCAGGCATTCCTGATACACTGGAACGTTACAAGGCGGCGCTTACGCCCGCCATCATACCCATACCCGACAGCCGGGGGACCACGGGACTTGGCATGAAAAAGCTGTCCGACAACGTGGAAAAGGCGATCGGGGTCAACATACTACGCAGCGAAGAGGGTGATACCTAATATGGCCGGCAAGATCGTCAAGGTGTCGGGGCCGCTCATCGTGGCTGAGGGCATGGCGGATGCCAAGGTTTACGACGTGGTGCGCGTGTCCGATGAACGCCTAATCGGCGAGATCATCGAGATGCGGGGCGACCGGGCGTCGATTCAGGTATACGAGGAAACATCCGGGCTGGGCCCCGGCGAACCGGTCGAGACGACGGGGGTACCGCTGTCGGTGGAACTGGCGCCGGGACTCATCTCGTCGATATTCGACGGAATACAGCGGCCGCTGACCGCCATACGGCGCACGGTCGGGGATCGGATCACCCGGGGCGTCGAGGTGGCTTCGCTGGACCGGGATAAGAAATGGGATTTCCGGCCTCGTGTCAGGGCCGGAGACAAGGTTGTTCCAGGCGATATACTGGGCACGGTGCAGGAGACCGCTGTGGTCGAGCACCGGATAATGATGCCTCCCGGCCAGAGCGGAGAGGTGGTCTGGGTGCACGAGGGCGAGGCGGCGATCACTGATCCCGTCGTCCGGGTGCGGACCGCGGACGGCGAAACCGGGATTCCGATGCTCCAGCGGTGGCCGGTTCGCAAAGGCCGCCCATACGGGCGCAAGCTGCCGCCCGCCGAGCCCATGATAACCGGACAGCGTGTCATCGACACGTTCTTCCCGGTGGCGCAGGGCGGCGCGGCCGCGGTTCCGGGGCCGTTCGGCAGCGGCAAGACCGTCGTGCAGCACCAGCTCGCCAAGTGGGCCGACGCCGATATCATCATATATGTGGGCTGCGGCGAGCGCGGAAACGAGATGACAGACGTGCTCATGGAGTTCCCGGAGCTGAAGGATCCCCGCACCGGCGAGTCGCTCATGAACCGGATTGTTTTGATCGCCAACACGTCGGATATGCCGGTAGCGGCCCGTGAAGCCTCCATATACACCGGCATCACGATCGCAGAATATTTCCGCGACATGGGATACAAGGTCGCGATAATGGCCGACTCGACTTCGCGTTGGGCCGAGGCGCTGCGCGAGATGTCAGGGCGTCTTGAAGAAATGCCCGGCGAGGAAGGGTATCCGGCCTATCTGGCGTCGCGGCTTGCCGAGTACTACGAGCGCTCGGGTATCGTAATATGCCTGGGCGCTGACGCGCGGCAGGGCTCCATCACCGCCGTATCGGCGGTATCGCCTCCAGGCGGAGACATATCCGAGCCCGTATCGCAAAACACGCTGCGCATTGTCAAGGTGTTCTGGGGACTCTCAGACACGCTTGCCTATCAGCGCCACTTCCCGGCCATCGACTGGCTGCAGAGCTATTCGCTGTACTCCGACCGGCTGGACGCCTGGTTCGACGAGCGTGTCGCACCTGACTTCTCGGCGCTGCGCGGCGAAGGGATGCGTATACTGCAGGAGGAGTCGGAGCTGCAGGAAGTGGTGCGGCTGGTGGGCGTTGATTCGCTCTCATTCCGCGACCGGCTCACGCTGGAGGCGGCGCGCTCCATCCGGGAGGACTATCTGCACCAGAACGCGTTCCATGAGGTGGACACATACGCCTCCCCGGTAAAGCAGCACCGGATGCTGAGGCTCATACTCGAATGGTATCATCAGGCTGTGGGGGCGCTCGATAACGGAGTGGAGTTCTCGCTGCTCACCGATATGCCGGTGCGGGAGCGGATAGGACGCGCCAAGTACATACCCGAGGACAATATGGCCGAATTCGATACGATAGAGAAGGAACTTAAGGATACGGTCGCCGATCTCATTGCTGCGGGAGGACTGTGACATGCTCAAGGAATATCGGACCATCCGGGAGGTCGTAGGTCCGCTGATGCTGGTCGAACGGGTTTCCGGCGTGAAGTTTAATGAGCTCGTGGAGATCGAGCAGGGCGGAGAGATTCGCGCGGGCAGAGTGCTCGAGGTGGACGGTGACCGCGCGCTCGTGCAGCTTTTCGAGAGCTCACAGGGACTTCAGCTAACACAGGCGCGGGCCCGCTTCCTGGGCCGGGGCATCGAGCTGCCGGTTTCACCCGATATACTGGGACGGGTTTTTGACGGAATGGGCCGCCCGATAGACGACGGACCGCCCGTCATCGCCGAGGAACGCCGCGACATCAACGGTACGCCGCTCAACCCGGCGGCCCGCGACTATCCCTCGGAGTTTATAGAGACAGGAATTTCCGCGATCGACGGACTCAATACGCTGGTGCGCGGGCAGAAGCTGCCGGTATTTTCAGGCTCAGGCTTGCCCCATGCGCAGCTTGCGGCGCAGATCGCACGGCAGGCGCGGGTCCTGGGCGGCGAGAGCAACTTCGCCGTCGTATTCGCCGCGATAGGCATACCCTACGAGGACGCTGAGTTCTTCATCAGCGACTTCCGGCGTACCGGCGCTATTGAGCGCGCGGTGCTTTTTACGAACCTTGCCAACGACCCGGCCATTGAGCGTATCGCGACCCCGCGTATGGCGCTGACCGCCGCTGAGTACCTGGCATACGACCTTGGTATGCACGTGCTTGTCATACTGACCGACATAACGAACTACGCCGAGGCGCTGCGCGAGGTTTCGGCCGCGCGTAAGGAGGTTCCCGGCCGCCGCGGCTATCCGGGCTACCTGTATACCGACCTTGCGACCATGTACGAGCGGGCCGGGCGCATACAGGGTAAGGAAGGCTCGATCACGCAGATTCCTATCCTCACGATGCCTGAGGACGACAAGACGCACCCGATACCGGACCTCACGGGATACATCACCGAAGGTCAGATCATACTCTCTCGGCAGCTTCACCAGAAGGGCGTTACCCCGCCCATCGACGTGCTGCCCAGCCTGTCGCGCCTCAAGGACAAGGGCATAGGCGACGGGAAGACCCGGGAGGATCACGCCGACACGATGAACCAGCTTTTCGCGGCGTACGCGCGCGGCAAGCAGGCCAAGGAACTGGCGGTCATACTGGGAGACGCCGCGCTCAGCGACGTCGACAAGCTCTACGCGAAGTTCTCCGACGAGTTCGAGGCGCGGTACGTTTCCCAGGGGTACGATACGAACCGTACGATCGAGGAAACGCTGGACATCGGCTGGCAGCTCCTGTCGATACTGCCCCGCTCCGAGCTCAAGCGCGTGCGCGACGCCTGGCTCGACAAATATCTGCCCGACGGCAGCCGGGAGGTCTGATCCATGCCCGTCATGCGCGTCAATCCTACACGGATGGAGCTGTCGCGGCTCAAAAAGCGCCTGAAGACGGCGGTACGCGGCCATAAGCTTCTGAAGGACAAGCGCGATGAAATGATCCGCCGGTTCGTGGACTTCGTGCGCAGGAACCAGTCGCTGCGCCGCTCGGTCGAGGAGGAGCTTGCCGCCGCGCTGCGGGATTTCCTGATGGCGAGGGCCGCCGTGGGGGCCGAGGTGCTGGAGGAGGCCGTGCTGTGGCCGGCCCGGCAGCTGCAGCTCAGGGTGGGCCGGAAGAACATCATGAGCGTGGACGTGCCGATATTCGAGGTCGTGGACGAGGAGGGCGGCGAGGTGAGCTACCCCTATGGATTTATGACCACGTCGGCAGAGCTGGACGCGGCAATCGCCGCGCTGAACCGCGCGGCCCTGCGCATGATCGAGCTGGCCCAGATGGAAAAAGCCTGCAACATGCTGGCCGACGAGATAGAAAAGACGCGCCGCCGGGTCAACGCGCTCGAGTACGTGATGATCCCCGACATGACCGACACGATCCGAGCGATCACGATGAAGCTAGACGAGAACGAGCGCGGAAACCTGACCCGGCTTATGAAGGTCAAGGAGATGCTGGCCGAACAAGCGTCGCGCTGATGCCGGTATCATACCGCTGCTCTCCATAC
>JAAYXU010000202.1 GCA_012515725.1 Clostridiales bacterium
CCTGCCAGCATTTTGGGCGGTATTCGGGAGACGTCGATCCCACAGACGGCGACGATCCGTATCTTTCCGCCGTAATGTCCCTCATGGTTGAGCTGATGGCCGTTTTGCCCGTACAGTCCTACTTCGAGCATCGTCTTTCTCCGGTTCATAGCATGATACAGATGAAGAATTCGTTCTCCGCGGCCCCAATTCCTTCCCTGACCGCCTGCTGCCCCATCCAAGGCCCGCGACATCGGGGCCGCGGCCTGTTCCGGACGCATACTCTATGAATCGGTAAAAGCCTTTGAACCTTGTTCCCCCGGATGAATATGATGAAACTAGCGTGTATTTGCTTGAGGGAGGGAATTAGTATGCTCAAACGGTTAGCTGCAGTAGTGATTTGTTTGCTAGTGGTATTCATGGTGATCGGATGCACAAAGCAGACGTCGGAACGAATCGTACTCAATGAGGTGACCCACTCCGTATTCTATGCTCCGCTGTACGCCGCGATTTCCCTGGGCTACTTCGAGGAGGAGGGGCTTACGATCGACCTTGTGAACGGTGGGGGAGCGGACAAATCGATGACGGCCATCCTGTCGGATCAGGCGCAGATTGGGCTCATGGGCCCCGAGGCGGCTATCTATGTATTCAAGGAAGGCAAGGACGACAGCGCAATCGTATTTGGACAGCTTACCAAGCGAGACGGATCCTTCCTGGTGGGCAGAGAGCCCGACGAGGATTTTAAGTGGAGCGATTTACGGGGCAAGACCGTTATCGGCGGACGCGCGGGCGGTGTTCCGGAAATGACGCTCGAGTATGTGCTGCGCAAAAACGGGCTGGAGCCCGGCGTTGACGTGGAGGTCATCACCAGCGTCCAATTCAATCTGATGGGCGGCGCTTTTGAGGGCGGCATGGGCGACTACGTTACGCTGTTCGAGCCGACGGCCTCCCTGTTTGAGCAGGAGGGGAAGGGCTACATAATGGACGCGGTGGGCGCGGAAAGCGGCGAGGTGCCCTTCACGGCGTTCATGGCCAAGAAGAGCTATATTAAGAAAAATCCCGAAATAATCAGGAGCTTCCTGCGGGCCATATACAAAGCGCAGCAGTGGATCGGGAGCGCTTCCGACCGTGAGGTCGCCGATGCGATCATCAGCTTTTTCCCCGATACGTCGATCGATTCGCTGATACTGGTCGCCAAATCGTACCGGGAAATCGACGCCTGGATGGATACGCCGATTATGAAGGAAGAGGCTTTTAACCGGCTGCAGCAAATCATTATCGAGGCCGGCGTGCTTGACGAGGCGGTTCCCTACGCGCAGGTAGTGGATACGTCCTACGCCCAGGAAATAATCAGCGAGCGTCGCTGAGCCCGACTCCGGCGGGAAGCCTCAGTGCGGCGTCTTGGGGCTTCCCCCCATATTGGGACAGGCATGGCAGGACAATCTCAATCACAGACGACAACTTCTCGGTGATACAAAACAGCCGCAGCGGCTTAAGAGGATGATAGATTTTGATGGAACTGGTCAGTGTGAGAAATGTGGACAAGAGATACCACTCGATAAACGGTGAGATCGATGTAGTTAGGGATCTCTCCTTTTCGATCAGACCGGGCGAATTCGTCAGCATCGTCGGGCCCAGCGGATGCGGAAAGACGACGATACTGTCTATGATCGCGGGGCTTGTGGATCCCTCCGGGGGCGATATACAAATTCACGGGAAACCTGTGAACGGTATCAGCGAGTCGGCTGCCTATATGCTTCAGAGAGACCATCTTTTCGAGTGGCGCACGATCGAGGAAAATATACTGCTGGGACTTGAGATACGCGGCAAATGCTCAAAGGAGACACGGGGCAAAGCGCTGGCTCTTCTGAACAAATACGGACTGCGGGACTTCTCCCGCTATCACCCGCAGCAGCTGTCAGGAGGCATGCGGCAGAGAGTGGCGCTCATCCGGACACTGGCCGTTGATCCCGAGCTCCTGCTGCTCGACGAGCCATTTTCATCGCTCGATTATCAGACGAGACTGGCGCTTTCGGATGAAATCGCCCAGATCATCCGGCAGGAGGGCAAAACGGCGATACTCGTTACCCATGACATTGCCGAGGCGATATCGATGTCCGACCGGGTGCTGGTTCTGACCGAAAGACCTGCTTCCATTAAGATGAGCGTTGATATAAAGCTGCAAAACGAGAG
>JAAYXU010000015.1 GCA_012515725.1 Clostridiales bacterium
AAACTGTCGTGTGCTCATACCCAGTATGCGCCGGGGACACAGTGTGGTTTTTGTAGCGCGAAGCGCCGCTCGGGACGCCGGTTTCGAGCGGCTGGGCCGCGATATGGCGAGCCTACTCACGCGAGCGCGCATACTGAACCGTCAGGAGGGGTCGGGTTGAGAATGCTGATGGCGCTGCTGCGCGCATACAGGCGGCACATTAGTCCGTTGCTGCCCTCCGCGTGCCGGTTCTATCCAAGCTGCTCGGTCTACGCTTATGAGGCGATCGAGCGCTTTGGCGCGCTGCGAGGAGGCTGGCTGGCTCTTAAGAGGCTGCTACGCTGCAATCCCCTGTTTCCCGGTGGATACGATCCGGTTCCCGATAGTCTTTCGGCGCCCTCTTCCCCGATGCAGGAAGGAGAAACATAAGTGTATACACTGCTCGAACCGGTATCCCAGGTATTTAAGACTGTTCTTGATTTTCTGAACGGTTTTTTGGGGAACTATGCCTGGTCGATCATACTGCTGACATTGCTTTTCAGAATCTGCCTGCTGCCGCTCGATCTCAAGCAGAAAAAATCCATGCGCCTACAGAAAGCGATGCAGCCCAAGATCGACGCGCTTAATAAAAAGTACGCCAACGACAAGGATAAGCTCAACCGCAAGATGATGGAGCTTTACAAGGAGTCGCACTTCAATCCCCTGTCAGGCTGTCTGCCGATGCTGCTGCAGTTTCCGATATTCATCGCGTTCTTCGGCGCGATCCGTATCGTTTCCGGCGAGGAGATTTATGGGCTTTACGAGTCGATGAAGAATACCGGGGAGGCCGTGGTTCAAAACTGGCTCTGGGTTCGCAATATCTGGCAGCCTGATTCCTTTATGGCGCCGGTCATACCGGCGTTCGAGACGCTCAAATCCTACGCTTCCTTCGCGAATGTAACCGACTACGAAACCGTGATGGCCGGAATTATAAGCCAATTCGAGGGATTCTATAACGGATGGTTCATCCTTCCGCTGCTGGCTGGCGCATCGTCGTATTTCCAGACGAAGCTGACACAACCCCCGGCGCAGTCCCAGCCAAAAAAGGACAGCGCGAGCCCGTTTTCGGGCAAGGGCATGCAGACCATATTCCCTATTCTTTCGGTATGGTTCTGCGCCACGTCCAGCGCTATATTCTCCCTGTACTGGCTGACCAGTAATGTGGCGGCGATCGCATCCCACTGGGCTATGGACCGGTTCTACAAGCGACAGGAAGAGAAAAAACTGCTTGAGGGGGAGTCTACTCCATGAGAACCATCGAAAGCATCGGAAAAACGGTCGACGAAGCAATTGATAACGGCCTTAGGGAACTGGGGCTTTCGCCCGAGGAAGTAGTCATCGATGTGCTGGACGAGGGTGGAAAAGGCGTATTCGGACTCTTCGGAGTAAAAATGGCGCGGGTGCGCGTTACCGAGAAGGAGGCCGAGGATACGGCGGCTGGCCGCGCGGTTCGGTTTCTGGTGCAGGTGGCAAGGCTTGCGGGCGTATCCGATCCGGGCATCGCGGTCGCCGAGGACGATCACGGTATCAAGATTCGGATGGAGGGCGATCGCGTGGGTACGCTGATCGGACACCGGGGCGCGACGCTGGACGCGCTGCAGCTTCTGACCGGACTGGTCGTCAACCACCAGAACGGGGAGTCCGAGGACGAGTATCGCCGGGTGACGCTGGACATAGGCAGCTACCGCAGGGAACGGGAGGAAGCGCTTGAGCGGCTGGCCGAGCAGATGGCGCAAAAAACGCGCCGAACCGGCCGCAGCGTGTCGCTTGAACCCATGAACAGCTATGAGCGGCGCATCATTCACGCGGCGCTGGCCAACGAGAAGGGAATCACGACATTCTCCAAAGGCGAAGAGCCCAACCGCCACGTCGTCATTTCACTCGAATAGGAAAGGCCACGCCACGAACCGCACAAAACCGGAATGAGCGCTACGCTCATTCCGGTTGTTATTCGGGTTTCCTGACGGCCCGATACACATGATAACCCGCTTCCAGGTCCACGCGGCTGCACCCGCCGAAGGCCTCTTCGAGCGCCCGGCGCACCGAGGACGCGCCCTGTTTCCTCTGAACTACGCACCAAAAAGAGCCGCCGGGGCGCAGATAGCGGGGCGCTTGCGCGAACCAGGGATAGTATACGGACTTTCCGGCGCGGACCGGTGGATTGGTCGCGATGTGGTCAAAAAGGCCGTCCACAGCGGCAAACCCGTCGCTGTCCACGACAGAGGCCGTGACGTCCAGCGTCCGCGCGTTTATAGCGGTAAGCGCCAGAGCGCGCCTGTTCACGTCGGTCAGCACAACCTCGACGCCTGGCCGCAACGCAGCCAGCGTCAGGCCTATCGGGCCGTACCCGCAGCCAATATCGAGTATGCGGCCCTCAACGGGCGGGGACGCCGCCAGCATCGCCCTGATGAGCAGCCTGCTTCCGTAATCGACCTCCCGGCGGCCGAACACACCGGCGTCGGTGGCAAATACGAGGGTGCGCTCGGAAATCGTAAGTATAACGCTTCCCGGCTCATGAGGAAGCTCTGCGTCGGGGGAATAATAATGGCTCATGATAGCCTCCCGCGGGGAATAACCCGTTTTAACGCATTATATACGGATGCGCGGGGTCTTTCAAGCGGGCGGCCCAAAGACGGGAGGAAACTGATGATCGCAGCCGATACGATCGCGGCCGTGGCGACGCCGCCGGGCGAGGGCGGCGTCGCGGTCGTGCGCATAAGCGGCCCCGACGCGCGGCGGATACTCACGCGCATATTCGAGCCGATCGGCGGATGGCGCGGCGGGCCGTGCCCCCGGCATATGGTATACGGCCGGGTCATGCTGGACGGGCGGCCTGTGGACGATGCGCTGGCTGTATATTTTAGCGGCCCTCGCAGCTATACGGGCGAGGATGCGGCCGAGATACACGGGCACGGCGGGTGGACCGCGCCGCGGCAGACGCTGGAGGCGGCGCTCGCCGCGGGAGCGCGCATGGCCGCGCCGGGCGAATTCACGCAGCGGGCTTTTCTGAGCGGGAAGATCGATCTCTCCCAGGCCGAGGCCGTGATGGACATGGTTTCCGCTTCGACCGACTCGGCTGCCCGTGTGGCCTACGGGCAGCTTTCAGGCCGTCTGCGCCGCAGGGTCGAGGCTGCCCGCGGCGCGCTGCTCCATGCGCTGGCCGGTATCGAGGTGACGATCGACTACCCCGAGGACGATCTGGACGCGCCCGTCGCGCAGGAATCGGCACAGCGCATCGACGCGATCGCACGGGATCTCGAGGAGCTACTCGCGACCGCCCAGGCCGGGCGCATATACCGTGAAGGCGTGCGCTGCGCGATCATCGGCCGCCCAAATGTGGGAAAGTCGTCGCTGCTCAACGCGCTGCTGGGTGAGGATCGGGCCATCGTTACAGACACGCCCGGCACGACGCGGGACACACTGGAGGCCGAGATCGACGTGCACGGGCTGCGCGTCGTGGTCGTGGACACGGCGGGTATCCGCGCATCGGCCGATCCGCTGGAGCAAATGGGCGTTGAGCGTGCACGCCGCGCGGTGTCCGCCGCGGGACTTGCGCTCTTCCTCGTGGATGGAACCCGTCCCGTGAGCGACGAGGATCGCGCGCTCTATCGGGAAGTCGCCGCGCGGCCGCACATCGTGCTGCGCAGCAAGCTGGACGCGGCGGAGCTGTCCGAGAGGGCGGTATCGGAGGCTTTTCCGGGTGCGCCGCTAGTATCGCTCTCCGCGAAGACCGGCGAGGGGCTTGACGAGCTGGAGCGTGCGATTCTTGACGTATGCGCCGGGGGCGCGGTGCTGCCGGGTGAGGCGCTCATGTCCAACGTGCGCCACATCGACGCGGTGCGGCGGGCGCACAGGGAGCTTAAAGAGGCTCTCGTTACGCTGCGCTCGGGCATTCCTTTGGACCTGGCGACTCCGGGTATCCGGGCGGCCTGGCACGCGCTGGGCGAGGTGACGGGAGGCACAGTGGACGAGGACGTGGTGCGCCATATATTCGCGCATTTTTGCGTGGGCAAGTAGGTGACGATATGACCGGAAATTATTACGCGGGCGCGTACGACGTCGCGGTAGTGGGCGCGGGGCACGCGGGGTGCGAGGCCGCGCTGGCCTGCGCGCGTCTGGGCTTTAGTACGCTGCTGCTGACGCTCAATCTGGACGGCGTGGCGCTGTTGGCATGCAATCCCGCGATCGGCGGCACGTCGAAGGGGCATCTCGTGCGCGAGGTAGACGCGCTGGGCGGCCAGATGGGCTGCTGCATCGACCGGACCTGTCTGCAGACCCGCATGATAAATACGTC
>JAAYXU010000203.1 GCA_012515725.1 Clostridiales bacterium
AGCGGTGCAAAGGCTAGCATAGCCACCGCCAGCGCCAGAAGAAGAAATATCTTTCGTATTGCGGTCATCAGGCACCCTCCGTATCTAGTATCTACGCCGTGATACCAGAACACCCGGCGCTTTGCGCACCGGGTGCCCCATTATTACTTCTTTTTCTTCCTCTTAGCCGCTTCGGCTTTCTTCTTGCGGCGAACGCTGGGTTTTTCGTAATGCTCGCGCTTACGCACCTCAGCCAATACTCCCGAACGCTGACACTTGCGTTTGAATCGTTTCAGAGCGCTTTCCAGGGACTCGTTCTCCCCAACCCGAATCTCCGACATGTCTTCCCCCCCCTTCTGACGAGAAGGATTTGCTTGCGGAAACGAGCGATTCCCAGCAAGCACATGTGCTATTATACTTCAGCCCGTTTATGTGTGTCAATCTTTTTTTACTCCGATCAACCCATGAGTCCCAGCGCGCGACCGCCCAGCAGATGCAGGTGCAGGTGCTCCACCGTCTGGCCAGCGTCGGCTCCGGTATTGATCGACACACGAAAACCGCTCATATCAAGTCCCTCCGCCCGGGCAACTGCGGCGACGGCTTTTGCAAGACCGTCCATAAGACCCGGATGGGAGCCCGCTTCCAGTATATTGCGCACATGTATCCGCGGTACTAACAATATATGGATTGGCGCGGCGGGGGCGATATCTCGGAACGCTACCGCCCAGTCGTCCTCATATACGACCGTTGATGGAATTTCGCCCGCGATGATGCGGCAAAAAAGGCAATTCTGCATGATGATTCCTCCGGATTCCATTGTATCACTCATATCAATCGTTTTCAACCGCGCTTCTGCGGAAGATCGTGCTAAGTTGTCCTGGGTAGAAGGTCAGGCAAATTGAAATGCGCTAACCCCCGCTCATGAGTGACAGCCCTTCGGTAAATGCATCAATTCGCGCAGTCTTTCAATCGTCTGTTCCCTGTCGTCGGCAAGCTGCTCCCTGAGCGCGTCCCAGCTCTCGAAGGTCCTCTCGTCCCTGATCCGCTCCAGCAGCATCAAGCAGACTTTCTCGCCGTACAGAGAGCCTTCGAAGTGAAGGAGATGCGCCTCGATGGACAGCTCGCCGCTGCAGTCGCGCGCGGTGGGACGTGTTCCGATATTGACCATCGCCGCGTACCAGCGGCCGCATGCCTGTACCTTGGCTGCGTACACACCGCCGCGAGGGACGAGCAGGCCGTCCGGGAACCGGATATTAGCGGTGGGATATCCGAGTCTCCTGCCGATCCCGTGACCGGTTACGACCGTCCCCCGGAGCGTATAGGGGCGGCCCAGCATCGCGGACGCAGACGCGCAGTCTCCCTCAAGCAGCGCGCAGCGGATGCGGGAGCTAGATACCGGCTCGCCCTCATAAAGGACAGGCGGCATTACCGTTACTCCAAATCCCTGGCTTGCGCCGATACGGGCCAACGCTGTCCCCTCTCCCGCCCCGCCCCGACCGAAGCGGAAATTAAAACCGACGACGATATGCTTCACGCGAATGGACTGCGAAAGAATCCCGATAAACACCTCAGGCTCCATCGCCGCGAGCGCCGCATCGAATGGCAGAACGATCATGTGCGAGACCCCCGCGTCGGCCATGAGAGCCATCTTATCACCGGCGTCCATGAGAAGCCTGGGCGCTCCGGACGGATCGATAAGCTCGAGCGGATGGTTTGCAAATGTAACAACCGCCGGTAAGCTGTTGCTTTGGCGCGCCATGTCCCGGACGCGGTCAAGGAGGGCTTTGTGCCCGATATGGATTCCGTCGAAATTCCCGATGGTCAGCACCACCGGCTCTGTGATAGCGGGGATCCTGGTCCAATACTTCATCGTTGCTTTTGCTCCAGATTGATTTTAATCCGGACGGTCGTCCGATTCCCGGCGCGCTCCAGCGCGCCCACGCCGATAAAGAGCCCATCGGCTCCGTACAGGCGCACTCTGCTTTCGCAGTCCGCTTCCGCGTCCACAGCCTGTCCGTTCAGTATCGCTCTTTCACGCGCTGGGTCCAGCCGGAGGGACGGCAGATGCTCGAGCGGCTCATCCATCGGACGCAGAACGGCACCGGGGTCACTGCGCCAGGCTGTCTCGAGCTCATCGGCGGTAATAGCGTCCCCCAGAATGTAGGGTCCGGCCTGCGTACGCAGGAGGTAGGACACATATCCGCAGGTGTGAACCGCGTGGGCTATGTCCCGGCATAGGCTGCGTATGTAGGTTCCCTTTGAGCAGGTAATCTCAAAGAGAAAAGCGCCGGGTGTGGTCTGCCGGAGCAGCCTGAGCGCGTGGATAGTTACCGGTCGCTCTGCCAGCTCGGGAACGCGCCCCGCCCGCGCATGATCGGACGCCCGTTTACCCCCACGCTTAACGGCAGAGTATACGGGCGGCCTCTGCGAGATGTCGCCCAGAAAACCGGACAGAGCGTCCAGAAGCTCGTCCGCTCCCGCCTGGACGCCGTGCGCGACTATCATGCCTTCCCCATCCAACGTGTCGGTTTCAATCCCGAACGTGAATTCAGCAACGTACGTCTTGCGCTTCTGCGTTACCTCGTCAAAGAGCCGCGTGCCTTTACCGACAAGCAGCGGAAGTACGCCCGCCGCCGCGCGGTCCAGCGTTCCGGCGTGGCCGATCCTGCGCTCGCCCAATATCCTGCGGGCGCGCACCACCGCGTCGCTTGATGTCATGCCGGGAGTTTTTATTAGATTAATGATTCCGTCCATCAGCGGTATGCGTGCTCCCTGATCGCCCGTAGTACCGTACTGAGTATTTCCTGGGCCGATCCTGATAGAGTGCACCCGGAGGCCTTGAAATGGCCTCCTCCTCCAAGAGACTGAGCGGCCGTATCTACCCGCACATCGCCCGCGGAGCGAAAGCTTACCTTATACTCCGATTCGGAGAATTGATGCAGCAGCACAGCAACCTCGATACCGTCGATTTCAATGCCATAGTTGATAATAGCCTCGGTGTCTTCGTGGGACGCGCCGCAGCGGGATAGCATGTCGAGCGTAATAGTCATCACGGCGACGCGCGGCTCGGACTCGACCCGCAAAGAGGACAGCGCCGCTGCGATGAGCCGCGTTTTCGCCAGTGAACGCTGCCTGAATATCCGGTGACACAGCTCTGTGAAGTGCGCTCCCCGCTCGATGAGATCGGCTGCGATGCGCATCGATACGGGGCGCGTGTAATCAAAGCTGAAGCGGCCGGTGTCGGTCACGAGGCCCACATACAGGCAATCGGCTATATCGGGGGTAATGGGCAGCGACATGCGTACAAGCAGATCGTAGACGAGCTCGGCTGCAGCAGCGGCCTCGTAGTCGATCCAGTTCAGGGTACCGTATCCCTGATTCGATCGGTGATGATCGATGACGAGACACCGCGCGCCGCTCTTGATGGCCGCCGCGGCCTCTCCGGTCATCGATACATCCGCGCAGTCCACCGTGACCAGCAACGCAGACGAGCTGAAGCGGTTTTCAATCCGATTCGCTCCCGGTAAAAACGAATACTGGGCCGGGGCAGGATCGGTGCAATACAGCGTAACGTTCTTTTCCAAAGCGCTCAGCGCCAGATACAGAGCTAAGCACGAGCCCAGCGTGTCCCCGTCAGGCGCTCTGTGGAGTATGATACGCACCGCATCGGCATGGGTGAGCTCGGCGGCTATCGCGTCAGGTATCCGAAGGCTGCTTTTCATTTTCACTTTTCTTTATGTCGCCGAGTATCTGGCTGACCCGAATGCTGTGGGAAATCGACTGATCCAGTTCGAACACGATTTCGGGCACATAGCGGATGGTTAATCTCTCCGAAACCAGATGGCGAACATAGCCCCGGGAGCGCGTCAGCGCCCGGATCGCCTTCTCCTGCTCTTCCTGGCTGCCCATCACGCTGACCCGAACCTTCGCATACCGCAGATCCCGGGTCACATCCACTATGAGGACGCTGGTCATTGTCGGTATATCGGGATCCTTGAGCTCGTCGCGCAGTATAGCGCTTACGATTCGCTTAATCTCCTCCGCCATCCGGTCTGTGCGGTGACCCGCCATTGGGCGACAACCCCTTTATCTTTGGATTTCCTCCATGATGAATGCCTCGATGACATCGTCCTGCTTGATGTCGTTGAACCCGCTCACGCCGATTCCGCACTCATAGCCCGATGCCACTTCGCGTACATCGTCCTTGAAGCGCTTAAGTGACGACAGCACGCCCTCGTGAACGATCACGCTATCGCGCAGTACGCGCACTTTCGCGTTCCGGCGTATGATGCCGTCGGTGACATATCCGCCTGCGATCGCGCCTACACCTGGTATTTTGAATATATCGCGGACTTGGGCGTGTCCCAGCACCGTCTCCCTGACTTCCGGAGCCAGCATTCCCTTGATTGCTTTTTCCATGTCCTCAATGGCGTTGTATATGATCCGGTAAAGGCGGACATCCACCTTTTCCCGATCGGCGGCCTCCCGAGCGTTCGCGTCGGGCCGGACATTAAATCCGATGATGATCGCGTCAGACGCGGAAGCCAGCATGACGTCGTTCTCGGTAATCGCGCCTACTCCGTCATGGATGCTCTGTATCTTTACCTCATCGGTGGTAAGCTTCTCCAGCGCCTGCTTGACTGCCTCGACCGATCCCTGTACATCGCCACGGATGATTATGTTGAGCGTCTTCATCTCATCCTCGGATATCTTAGTGAACAGATCGTCCAGCGTGACCTTGGAAGCCGCCTTCATGCGCTCGATCTTGATTTTTTCCTGTCGCTCCTGCGCAACTCGGCGGGCCAGCTTGTCGCCCTCCGCCGAGTGCAGTATGTCGCCCGCCTCGGGCACCTGGGAGAATCCGACGATTTCCACGGGCATTGAAGGAGTGGCCTCCTCGACATGGTTGCCCGATTCATCGAGCATGTCTCGGATGCGTCCGCTGGTGGTTCCGGCCACGATCGTGTCTCCGATGCTCAGTGTGCCGTTATTCACCAGAACGGTTGCCACTGGGCCGCGCCCGCGGTCGAGCTTAGCCTCGATGACCGTGCCGACAGCTCTCGCATCGGGATTGGCGGTTAGATCCTCGATTTCGGCCAACAGCAGTATGCTTTCCAGCAGCTTGTCTATGCCCGTCCGGGTCTGCGCGGAGACCTCGACCATCATGTTCTCGCCGCCCCATTCTTCGGGCACGAGACCATGCTCCATGAGCTCCCGCCTGACGCGGTCGGCGTCGGCTGCCGGCAGATCAATTTTGTTGATTGCCACGATGATTGGAACCTTCGCGGCCTTGGCGTGATTTATAGCCTCGACAGTCTGGGGCTTGACACCGTCATTGGCCGCCACCACGAGAACCGCTATATCAGTTACCTGCGCGCCGCGGGAGCGCATGGCCGTGAACGCCTCGTGGCCGGGTGTGTCGAGGAACGTGATTGCCTTTCCGTTCACGTCGATCATATACGCGCCGATGTGCTGCGTGATGCCGCCCGCCTCAGACTCGGTCACATGGCTCTTGCGTATAACGTCCAGGAGCGAAGTCTTTCCGTGGTCGACATGTCCCATGATCGTAACGACGGGTGGCCTCTCGACAAGCCCGCCCTCGTCATTACCCACAAAGCTGTCCATCATGACTTCCTCAAATGTCTTATCGAGCTTCTGCTCCAGTGTCACATTGAACTCGCTGGCGATGAGCGACGCCGTGTCGAAGTCGATCTCCTGATTTATGTTGGCTATCGTCCCCAGTAGCAGTAGCTTTTTGATGATCTCGGCACCCGGTACGCCGATGCGCTCGGCTAGTACCTTGATGGCCACCGTCTCGGTAGTGATGACGGCGTGGTCGATCACCTTTTTCTCGATACCCCGTATATGCTGCTGTCTGCGGCGCTTTTTGCGGAAACGCATTTCGTCTTCATTGAAGAGCGGCGCCTGCTCGCGCATCAGCTGCTTTTTATTCTTCCTTGCCCTGGCCGACGTGACATCCTTATCGCGGGTGTACGCTTTTTTATTGGGATTATAGTTACTGGCCTTTTCCTTTTCCTGTACGGGCGCAAGCTCCTTTGCAAGCTTCTTTGGATTGAGCGGATCGGCCGAGCGCATTCCCGGTCCGCCGGTACGCGCAGACCGGCCTTCCGGAACGCCGGTACGCGGATAGCGGGGCGTCTGACCCGGTGTCCGGGGCGCAAATCCTTCCCGGCGGGGAGTCTGACCGCCAGCCGTACGGGGCGGATATGCGGGCCTGCGTCCGCCATCGGTAGAATATGCCCCGGGCGTGTTTGAGGCGCGGGGGGCGCCTTCCCGGCGCGGTGGGACCGGCGTACGAGCTGCGGGAGGGCCGCCCGGTCTGCGCTTCGGATCCGCTGCTCTCGGAGACTGCTCCCGCCTTGGCGGCTTCGCGTCATCTCTGACCACGGCTTGCGGAGGCTCTTTGGGCTCGGAAGGAACGGGTTTTGCTTCCGCTTCATGAGCGGAAGCTGCCTCCACTGCTTGCTGAGGTTTCCGCTGCGCGTCGCTCTCCGTATACTGCACGGCGCTCTGCTCGGGCTCCGCGTGTATGGGCGTATCGGGTATCGCGGCCGTCTCGATCGGCTTGCCAGTCTCCCGCTCCTGCGCGGCGGCGACCTGAAGCGCTTCTTCCACGGCCTTAGCTGCAGCCTCCGCCTCTGCGGCGGCGCGCTGCCGGATCTGCTCCTCCCGGATATGCGCCCTGATGCGGGTCTCGAGATCGCGCAGCATATTCAGCTGGCTCTGCAGTGCGAGACGGTCCCCCCGAACCTTCTCGGCCAGGCCGGCTGAAGCGGCGTAGAGGTCTTCGGCTGTCTTATGTACGTTCGTTTTACTCATTCCTTCTCCGCACCCCCGTGGGAATTGACCTTACTTGATTGATCGGCTCCGCCGAAAAGCTTCATAAAACCGGGATCCGTTATGACCGCAACCTTGGCGTTGGGCTTGCCCAGCGCGTTTTCCAGCCGGATGGATTCGTCCAGAACCCGCAGCGGGATCGCATGGATCCGTGCCAGCGCTTCAATGCTTTCGCGCGTCGTTCTGCCCGCTGTCGCATCCAGAAAAACCAGACAGGCTTTACGGCTTCGGATCGCCTTGCGGCAGATTTCGGTTCCCGCCAGACACTTTCCGGCCTTGCGGGCCAATCCCAGAGCGGACTCAGTCGCATTCATCAGTTTGATGTATCTGCCTTTCCAGATCCCTGTACAGGGCTTCGTCTACCGGAACTCCCAGATTCTTCTCCAGCAGCTTCGATTTCATCGCGCGCTTCAGGCAGGCCGCGGACCCCGGACACAGATACGCTCCACGGCCCGAAACCTTGCCCGTGGCGTCCACGCGCACGGCGCCCTCGGTATCGCGCACTACGCGGATCAGGGAGCGCTTAGGTATCTTCTCCCGGCAGCCCACGCACATCCGCATCG
>JAAYXU010000204.1 GCA_012515725.1 Clostridiales bacterium
GGCAGCTCGCGGAAGGGCCGCTCCCGCAGCAGCGCGGGCGCCATGTCCCTGCCGCAAATACGGGCGAATACGCATCCTCCGGCGTCATACCGGGGTGCGAACGTCCACAGGAGCCTCCGCGACCGGGCGGTCAGCGTCGCGCCGCGGCTGTCGGTTTGCCGGGAAGCGCCGTCCCATGCCATCCATCCGTACTCTATCGAAACAGCCTCGTCGCGGGCGGTGTCGTTGACAGCGACGACGGCCACGGCCTCGTCCTGCCGCCGCAGTATGAGCCGGACGGGCTCAAATGCCCGCTTTACAAAGTAGTAGCTGGGCTTGCGGCGCAGGTAGTAGTCCACGATAGTCCAGCCCGTCTCGCCCCACGTGTCGTTGTACATCCAGAAAAGGCCGCCCGAGCAATCGGGCTTGAACCGCAGCGCTTCCAGCGAATAGCCCAGCATCAGGCCCTGGCACAGCGACGCGTACAGTAGATATTCGCCGAGGCTCATTCCTTCGGCGTCCCGGTAATGCTTCTCGATACCGGCCACTACCGTATCCTTCTCAAATGTGTTGTTGTGCTCCCGCCAGACGGAGCCCTGTCTGTCAATGGGAGACGCGCCGAAATAATCGGCGATGCTCTCGGCCACACAGGGGCCGGGATAGCCGTATTCCGACACGAACTTACTGGTGACCCGGTCGTATTCCTCGGGAGTAATGCGCTTCTCCATATCAGGGTTCATCATGCATTCATGCCAGTGGTGCTTGTCGCCCATCGCGTCGTCCTGCGCGTGCGCTCCGCCGTATGGCGATGAGTTCCAGTAGGGAATCCATGGGCTCAGCTGCCGCACAAGCGCGGGAGCCATATAGTTATACAGCGTAATGCCGCCCGACACGCTATCCCGGTCCTGCGTCCAGTTGCGCGGGAATATCTGCTGGTTCTCGTTGTTGCCGCTCCACAGCGCCATGCAGGCGTGGCTGCGCAGCCGCCGTATCTGGTACTCCATTTCCCTGCGGCACAGCTCGCGGAATGCGGGTTCGTGGTCGGGATACAGGCTGCAGGCGAACATAAAATCCTGCCATACCATGATGCCCAGCTCGTCGCACAGGCTATAGAAAATATCCTTTTCATACAGCCCGCCGCCCCATATGCGCAGCATATTGAAATGCGCGTGGGCGGCGTCTCTGATGAGCGTCTCGTACTTAGCGTCGGTGACCCGTCCGTATATCGAGTCGGCGGGAATCCAGTCCGCGCCCTTCATGAATACGCGCACGCCGTTCACGACGAACGCAAAGAGCCGCTCGTCGCCGGAAAGCGGCGTCATCGAGAGGGCCACGGTGCGTATGCCAAACGTCCTTTTTAGGCTGTCCGACGCCTGCGGGGCGGTGACGGTAGCCCGGGCCGTGTAGAGGGGCTGTCCGCCGTATCCGCGGGGCCACCACAGCGCAGCGTCCGGCACCTCCAGCGTGAAATCGGTATAGTTGACGCCCGAGCACAGCACGACCTCACGCGCCGCGTCGGCGACAAGTCTGTCTCCGTCCAGAATCTCCACCAGTACCGTGGCGCTGATGGTGGCGATGGGCTGTATGTTTTCGCTCTCCACCGTCACCTGCACCCGGGCCGGGTCTGTGGACAGGGTTCGCACGCATACGTCGGTGACCGATACGGTATCGTGCGCGGTCAGCGTCACGCCTCCCATGATACCGCATGTGACCAGCCGGGGGCCCCAGTCCCAGCCCGCCGAATACTGGGGCCTGCGGACCATCGCCCGGCGCTCGTCGCCGCGGTCAAGGGGCCTTGATTTATATTCGGCGCTTATCATATGGCGGATGCCGCCGAGCGCCTCCTGGGTGACGCTCTCCATGCCGTCGGTAACCCGTATGAGCAGCGTATTTTCGCCGGACAGCAGGCATTCGCCCACATCGGCCTCGAAGGGGTAAAACGCGCTCTCGTGGCGGCCAAGACAGGTGCCGTTCATAAAAAGATCGGCATGGCAGTCGATGCCGCCCACGGTAAGTGTGATCCGCCCGCTGCCGCGCATAGCTTCGGGCAGCGAAAACGTCTTTTTAAACCACCAGGAGCGCTGCTCCGTCCACCTGCATTCCCGGAAGTTCTCGGCGATAAGCGGCTCGGGTATGACTCCCTCCCGGATAAGCGGCATGTGAATATCGCAGGGCAGGTCGCAGTCCAGCCATCCCTCGGTATCGGCCAGCACACGCGCCGCATACCCTGCGTCCCAGCGAAGGGGCTTGTGGATGAGCTGCCAGCCGGTGTTCATACTGTGTTTCACAATCAAACCTCCGCTATCCTATCACCCGAAAGAAAACCATCCGTAATCGTCAGGGTTGACCGGGCTTTGCGCCAGCCGGTGCGCGATGGATTCCCGATGCACCCACGCGGCCGGGTTTCCGCCGCCGATTTTGAGATTCACGCGCAGCGGATTGAGGCGGGTTTTCGGGGGCCTCCCCAGATCGTCGATACCCACGCGCAGCGTCACGGCATACCCTTCCCCGTCGCGCTCGCCGCGCAAGGAAAGCCTGTCCGCATATGGGACCTCATCCTCGCCGAACCAGCGTCTAAGCCTCGCGCAGTCATCTCCGGGCTCCGCGGCGTATGTCCTGTCGGGCCACAGACGGACCGGGAAAAGCTGAACCGCGACGGGCGCGGGCTCCTTCATATATATCCGTATATAGATATATGCGCCGTCGTGGCAGGCCCTGAACCGCGCGGCGGTCTTTCCGGCCGCGTCGGTCAGATACCCGTCCGCGCGGGGTTGGTTCAACGCCGATAAAGGCCCGTCTTCCCCTGTGACACGGGCGCACAGGTACGCGTCCCGGTCGGGCTCCTGTCCGGTATACCAGGGGAAAGGAATAAGCCCCTCGTTCGCCCGCCGCTCAATTTCCGGGAAATCTTCACGCAGCAGCGCCGCAAGCCCCTGTATCCGCTCCTCCAGCCGCTCGGGGTCAAACCTATATCCCTCGTGTTCCGAATTAAAGCCCAGCGCCGGGTCCAGCGCGCAGCAGTCGATTAGCCGTCTGCCTATTTCCATTTCCCGGCTCACGATTTCCCTCATCTCGGCCAGGCAGGCAAGCGCAGGGGTTCCGGTCGTATCGGCCAGCTTTTCCCGCAGGTAGTAGAAGCGGAGGATATCGTACCCGCTCTCAAAGAGAAGCCCCAGCGCCCGTGCGCACCCGATGTCGCGCATACGTTCGGGGTCGCCCGCGAACGCGTTTGCCACAGGCTCCAGTATCGCCAGCCCCTGGCTCCACCGCTCCTTTATGCGCGCGCACAGCAGCAGCGTCTCCTCATATGTGTGCGAGTCGTGCATGCACTCCCCTACCCGGTCGCCGCAGCGCGGAAACTCGGGCATGAACTTCCAGTTGGGTATTAGCGGCATATTCACGGGTTTGAGGTACAGAGGCCAGACAGGACCGTCGTGCATCGGCGCGTAGTACCCGAATACATGGTAATGCGGATACTGCTCGTATGCGCTGCGGAAGCGCTCCCAGGCGGCGGCGACCTCCTTTGCCCAGGGGCCCCAGTCGATCCGGGCGTACTCTAGCAGGAATTCCTCCCGGCTGGCCGGAAGGGGGCCAAAGGACAGCCGCCCCGCCGCCCGCGTCATGAGGGAGGGGTAGTTGCCAAAGTACCAGCCCTGCATCGCGCCGCTGACGCCCATGTCATGCATCGCGCGGTACTTCTCGTAGAGGATCCCCGGTACGGGCACATGGGACGCCGTGGCTACCTCGTGGGAGCATCCCACCTGCAGCTTGGCAAATACCGGAGTGCCCCGCTCCCGCGCCGCGGCGGCGCAGGCGCGGTACAGACCGCTTGGCCCCGCGTAGGAGAGCCAGTAGTCCTGCACGGTGCGGGTGCGGCCCAGCTGCTCGGGCGTTCCGCCCGACTCGAAGTTGTGCTGGAGCGCCACGCCGTCCGGCACGTGGCCCGCGGCCCGCCGGGTCAGGTCCGGCCCCCAGACGATGTACTGGGAGTAGGGCCACGATATGCACTGCGCGTCGGGATTGGCGTCGCGCATACCGTCCCGGAAACTGGTCAGCACGTCGGCCAGTACGTCCCAGGGCTCCCGGGACGCGCAGCGGGGGCAATTGTTGTTCGCGCACCGTCCCGACGCGCAGTGGGTGAAGCGCTCGCCCACGCTGATGTCGATCATACCGCCAAGGCCCGGTACCAGCGTGAACAGCGTATTTGCCGCGTCGTAGAGGAACCGTCTTGCCAGATCGCTTGACGGACAGAAGGCCGTCAGGTCTCCCTGCCTGTTTCCAAGAAGCTCGGGGAAATCCTTTTCGTAGCGCCGTATATCGAGGTAACGGGAGTTGTCCCGCTCGTCTATAAACGCGGTGGGCTCGATGAAGAACACATAGACGCGGATACCGTAGCGCGCGCACTGCTCCACCGTCCGCCGAAGCTTTGGTATATGCACATCGGCTCTCCTGCCGAACCCCGGAAGGACGCCGGAGGGCACCGTGTCCCGGAATGTGATGGTCAGCCACAGCGCGTTGACGCCCTCGTGGCCAGCCGGTTCAGGTACTCGTCGGGATAGTAGTCCACATTGTCCTCCAGCTCATCCCGGTTCATGGGCGGCCTCTTTATGGGCCCGAAAAAGCAGCGGGACA
>JAAYXU010000016.1 GCA_012515725.1 Clostridiales bacterium
ATGCGCACGAAGCTGAGTGTAATCTCGCCTCCTCCCGCGCCGGTTGTCGTCGGCTCAGGTTCCGACGAGGGCGCGCCGCAGCCCGCGATCGCGGCCGCAAGCAGCAGTGCTGCCAGTAGAACGGATACTCGTTTCATTGTTGTTGTGCTCCTTTTTGTGTTACAGTTTTCTTCCATAGAGCAGCTGGCAGGTCAGCCAGCCGGTTTTCGCAAAGGGATCGTCGCGGCGGACAAGCTCGGCATGGAGGCGGCGGCGCAGCGCGGCCACCGTATCGGCCAGGGCGGGATCCCGGATCAGATTTTTCTTCTGGCCGGGGTCGTCCGGGACGCTGTACAGCTCGTCCGTGTCGGTCATGTTCCATATGTAGAGCCACTCGTCGGTGCGTATCGCGCGCTGGCTATACAGGCCGAACTGCTGCCCGTTGGCCGATATGACAGCGCAGTCCCGCTCGGGCTCGCGTCTGCCCGCGATGAGCGGGGCCAGCGAGCGTCCGTGACCGGGATTGACATCGGGCAGGCCGGTAAGCTCGCCCAGCGTCGCACCCAGGTCAAGGCAGTTGCATACGTATTCGGGTATGCGCAGCCCCGCGCGTGCCGCGCGGGGCCAGCGGATGATGAGCGGAACCCGCGTCACGTCATCGTAGAGCACATAGTGCTTGTCGAGCATCCCGTGGCCGCCGCACAGGTCGCCGTGATCGGTCGTGTAGATGATGATCGTGTCATCCAGTCTGCCCAGTGCTTTGAGGCAGTCCAGCACGCGGCCCACCGCGTCGTCAACCTGGCTGACCATGCCGTAGTAGCGGGCCACGCAGGCTTTCCAGTCGTCCCAGCCGAGGCGCTCCAGATTCCAGTTCACGCGCTGCTGGCGCTGTATGTAGGGCTTGCCCTCGAGCGTGTCGCCGAAGCTGTCCCACGGCTCGATCATGTCGGGGTCGTACATGGACGCGAAGGGCTCCGACGGGCGGCAGGGCAGGTGCGGGTCGGTAAAGTCCACCCGCAGATACCAGGGCGCGTCCTCCGCGCTGCTGCGGCGTATAAACTCGCACGCTCTGCCCGCCATCCAATGGGTCTTGCTGTCTTCGAGGGCCACCGGGCTGGGCTCGCCAAACCATCCGTTCCGGTACGAGAGCTCCGGGTATTTCTCCGCGATCATCCGCGCGTGCTCCTGCCAGCCGATGTGCTCGCCGAAACCGAAGTCAGCGGGCGAATGCGTAAGCGAGGAGTTCCATTTGCCCAGAAGTGCGCACCGCCAGCCTGCGCGTGCCAGAGCCGCCGTATGGTAGCCGGGATCAGGCCGCACTGTCGGGGTGGGAATAAAGTCATTGTTCCACAGCGCGCCCAGGCTGTCGGGGGCGATGCCCGAGAGCAGCGACTGCCGGGCCGGAGCGCATACCGGCATCGGCGTGAACGCGTGCTCGAAAAACGCGCCCTCTGCGGCCAGCCGGTCGATGTTCGGGGTGCGGATAGTGAACCGGCCGGCCGCGCCTGTCGCGTCCCAGCGGTGCTGGTCGGCGACGAGAAGCAGTATGTTGGGACGCTCGCTCATATATTACAGCGGCCCCATGATGTCGCCGTGGATGTTGGGCAGCGGCTCAGGACGAACCAGCGTGCCGCCCTCCTCAAAGGAGCGGATGACCGCGAACGTGTACTCGAGCGTCGCCAGCGCGTCGCGGCCCGAGGCCCGCAGGAATTCGCGGGGCACATTGTTGGTGACGTCCTCGAGAAACGCGTGCAGGCGGACGGGGAACGTCGCGCCGAATTCCTTGACGCCGGTGTCGAGCACCTCGTTGGGCTCGGGGGAGGCCATCGTGCTGGTGGGATGCGTCGCGTCCCAGTACGAGAGCTTCTCCACGCAGTTCTCGATGACGAACGTACCGCGCGTTCCGGCCATCTCGAACGACCACCAGCCGCCCAGCCCGAACATAGCGTCGCCCCGCTGGGAGAGCAGATACCCGGTGCTGCCGTTCTCAAAGCGCACATGTACGCTGTTGATGGAGTACATGAGGTCGTCCGCGGTCTTGCGCACGCCGGGCTTGTTGAGGAATGCCTGCACATGGGTGATGTCGCCGCCGAAATAGCGCATGACCGAAAACGGATGGGCCAGGAACGCTTTTAGGTGCGAGTACGGCCGGTGCCAGCGCGCCGATCCGGGGCCCTTGTAGCCGCATTCGCCGCCGTTGAAGCCCATCTTGTGCAGTATGTAGACCGGCTCGCCTACCTTGCCCTCGTGGAGGAGCTCCATCGCGCGCTGGGCGGGCTGCGTGAAATAGTGGTTCAGGTTGCACCCGAGGTACACGCCCTTTTCAGCCGCGTAGCGCACCATCTCGCGCGCTTCGCGCACGTCGTTGCTGATGGGCTTTTCCACAAGCACGTGCTTGCCCGCGGAAAGCGCCTCCATAGCTGGCTCGTAGTGCCAGCTTCCGTTTTCGTAGCCCGACGTCGTCACGTCCACGATATCGAGCTCGGGATGCGCACTGAGCATCTCCCGCAGAGAATAGAACGCCTCTGCGCCGTGCTTGGCGGCGGCCTCGTCGGCCCGATCGCGCTTGACGTCGCACACGGCCACAAGCTCGGCCAGATCATCCTGTTTGTAGACAGACGCGTGGGTGTTGCCGATACTGCCCATTCCCACGATACCAATTTTAAGCGCCATGAATCTATTCCTCCCGTTATTTGTTTTTCCTGAAACCCGAAGGGGTAAAGCCCGTCACCTGCTTGAATTGCCGCGAAAAGACCGACACGTCGGTAAATCCCATATCGCGGGCGATCTGACTGACCGGCCGGTCCGCGGTCCGCAGCATCTCGGCGGCCTTTGCCATGCGGAAGCTGCGCGCGTACTCCGAGGGGGAGGTGCCCAGTATGCTCTTAAACTGCCGGGACAGATACCCCTGCGAGAGGCCCGATGCAGCCGCTATCTCCTCGATGGGCACGTCGCGCCGATAGGATTGCTCTATGAAGGCAACCGCGGCCATCACGTTTTTGTAGTTCGCGTTGTGGCTGTTAAGCGACGCGCTCAGCCGGCTGTTAAGCCGGGCGTAGAGTACCAGCAGGCTGTAGAGCAGCGAGCGCATTTTCAGCTCATAGCCCTCGACGCGATTGAGCTGCTCCCAGGTCATCTTTTCCAGGATCAGCAGTATTTCCTGCGAATCGTTGAGTCCCGCGCGGACGCGCGTGTTTCGCTCCTGGCAGCCCGACGTGAACCAGCGCAGGCCCGGCATATCTGAGATCAGGCTTTCAGAGCCCGCGAGGGCGTCGCGTGTGAACAGGCAGTTGTAGAGCGCGGTATTGCTGGTGCGGATGTAGGCATGGCTTTCCCCGGGCAGTATCACGAACACGTCGCCGGTCGTGAGCACCTGGGTCTCTCGCTCGTGGCTGTGTAGCGCGGCCCCGTGCTTGATGTACACGAGCTCGATGAACTCATGCTGGTGCATGCCGCTCTTGCCGTGCTGCGCGTTATATTGCACGCAGATCGGTGGGCCGCCCTCTTCGAAGAAGTCGGCGCTCGCGAGTACCCTCGAGTCCATGCTGTCACCCTTTCCGCGCTATCGCGTGATCTCGGCCACGCTCACGGGCTGCCCGCCGCGGCGGATGGATTCGATCGCCGCGTGGATGACCCGGCTGGCTTCCAGTCCGTCCGAACCGGTTCCGTCGATCTCGTCGGGCGCGGCGCCGCGGTCCACCTCGTCCACGAAGGATGTGATGCGCGCCGCGAACGTGTCATAGAACTGTCCGTAACCGCCGAACACCGGGTTCGTGTATACCTGCTTGATCCATGAGTCGGCGGGGTACAGCGTGGCTTCCCGCCACATATCCTCCACCAACATACGGCCGGCCGTACCCGCCACCTCGCAGCGCTCCATCGGGTGGCCGCGCTTAATGTCGTAGGAGCTTGTGATGTGGCCTACGGCCCCGCACGCGAAGCGCAGGTTCGTAGAGGCGGTCGAGTAGATATCCCGGCCCGCGGCTTTCATAGCGAAGCACTGCACCTCGGTAACGTCGCCCCCGAAATGGCGCACCATGTCTACACTGTGCGGATTGAGGGCCTTGAGGTGATAGAACTCTGTGTCGAACTCTCCGAACCGGCCGATCCACAGATTCATGTTGATAAAGAGGAGCTCGCCGATGCGTCCCTCCCGCTGCCACTGCTTCGCGGTTCGGGCCGCGGGCGTGAAGCGGTGGTTGAAATCGAGCGCGAAGCAGCGCCCCAGGGCGCGCGCGGTGCGTACCATCTCCTCGGCCTTTACTAGATCGTTACAGATAGGCTTCTCGCACAGCACGTGCGCTCCGGCCTCAAGAGCCTGCATCGTGGGCTCGTAGTGGTCGCTGGCGTACTCGAAGCCTCCGGTGGCCACGCTGACCAGATCAGGCCCAAGCGTATCGAGCATCTGCTTCGCGTTTTCGTACCAGGGCACTCCGAATTTCCTGCCCGCGGCCTCGGCACGATCGCGCTGCCGGTCGCAGACGCCTACGAGCTCGGCGTTCTCGAGAGACGCATAGATCGAGGCATGGGTGTTCCCGATCGGCCCCATACCGATGACGCAGACTCTGACCATATCGTTACCTCCATACTTGCCGCCCAGCGGCTGATTTTCGGTTAGTTGCGCTTCTCAGCCTGGGCCTGCAGACGCCGGGCCGCCTCGGGATCGCCTATATGCAGAGTATTGTAGGCCTCATCCGAGCTGCGGAAAGGCCCGCCCTCTCCATGCCCATGCCATTTGAGGTTCGTATACATCGGGTTTGTACGGCCGGTTTCCTTCTCGCGCCGCGCGATGTGCGCGAGCATGCGCTCTGTGAGATACGCGACGGTTTCAGGGTTCTCATCGGCCACGTTATTCAGCTCGCCCGGGTCATTTATAAGATCATAAAGCTCCACCTCGGGCTTATAGTGGAAGTCGGGCTCGAGCGCACGGATGAGCTTCCACTGGGGCGTTCTCCACCCGTGCTTGCGCATCCAGGTGCATTCGGTGATGTAGGCTTCGCTCTGCTGCGGGATGGACTCGCCCCGCACCCGCGGCATGAGACTGCGCCCGTCGAAGGCGATGTCGGTTTCTATTCCCATGCCATTGAGCAGCGTGGGCATGAGGTCCTTAAGCTGGCAGGGATCCGCGATGCGCATGGCCTTCGTCTGTCCGGGGAATTTGATCGCGAAGGGAACCCGCAGCGTGCACTCATACAGACCATGATGGTCGAACCAGCACTCGTGATCGTACAGGGTTTCGCCGTGATCCGACGTGAACACGACGACGGTGTTGTCGGCAAGGCCCAGCGTGTTGAGCTTTTCGATCAGCACCTGAATGCATACGTCCATGTATGCGATCTCCGCGTCGTACTGCGCGATGATGTAGTCCTTGTCGGTGCAGCCCGGCGGGAACCATGTCATGAAGTAATCGCGGAAAGGCTTAAAGTCGTAGACCGGCTGAAGCGACTTGTTGGCCGGGTCGGACTCGTCTCCCTGGTAGAACATCCTGTGGAAGGGCTCGGGCGGCAGGTAGGGCGAGTGCGGCTCCATGTGGCGCAGGAACAGGAAGAACGGTTTGCCGCACCGGGCCAGCCGCTCCATTTCGGGCAGCGTCACAGCGTTCAGGTTCTCGGCTTTATGAAGGCGGCCGCTTTCCAAAGAGCCCCAACTTTCGTACTGAATATACTTGTCAAATCCGCGCGAGGCAGGATTGGAAAAACCCACGCAGGTTGTCTCGTATCCCTCGCCGCGGAGCACCTCCGCCAGCGTGCGTACGCCCGGCGCGATGTCGCCCTGGTGGCGCAGCGCGACGACGTTGGTTCCGAAGCAGTCCATGCCGGTCAGCATAGAGGAGTAACCGGGCGTCGTGGGTATGCTGGGACTGATGCACCGGTCGAACACGACGCCTCCGTGCGCCAGATAGCGGTCGATATGGGGCGTGGTCAGCCTCTTGTACCCGTACAGGCTCATGTGATCCGACAGGAGGCTGTCAATACCGAAGAACAGAAGATTTGGCTTTTTCATGGGTATCTCCTTTCTAGCGAGCGCCAAGGCGCTTAAGGCATGCGTTCATATATCCATAACTCTCGGCGGCTATGGCGATGGCTTCGTTCATAGTGCATTCCCGCCCGATGACCTCAAGACATACAGGGCCGTCGTAGCCGCCCCGGACCATAGCCTCGAAGTATCCAAAAAGGTCGATGTCGCCCCGTCCGCAGGTTTGCATGAGCGGATCGCCGGGCGAGGGGCCGGGCCCCTTGCAGTCGCGTATGTGTATGTGGCGGGTGCGTGGCAGCACCGCGGGCAGCGCCTCCCGGGGGTTTTCGCCTGCCCGGTATATGTGGCTGGGGTCCATATCGACGCCGAACCCGGGGTCGGTTATCTCGGCCATCGCCCGCAGCGTGGTGGGCGTATCGTGTATGGCCGCCCCGACATGGGCCTTGCAGCACAGCGTCACGCCGTGGGCGCGGGCCCGCTCGGCCAGGTATGTGAGTGATTTTAGCGATTCGCGGAAGGTTTCCTCGTCGCCCGTCTTACCGCCGGGTCCGACATTGACGATGGGAATACCCAGCTTGGCGGCAGCCTCGAACGCCTTTTCCATGCGCTCGGGATCGTGCGAGGCGGCTTCCATCGACAGTATCGTGAGGCCGGTTTCAGCCAGAACGTCGCGGATCTCGTCGATCTGCTCCTCGTACCCAAACGGAGCAAGATGCTCACACATGCCCGCTATTGCCGATATTTCCAGCCCGTCGTACCCGGCCATCGCGATGGCCTTCGCCGCTTCGCGGAAAGAGAACGCCTTAAACAGTACGGTATTGACGCCCAGTTTAATCATAGCCATCCTCCTTTTATAGTAGCGCTGACAGCCGGTCGTACTCGCGCACCCGGCGCAGTATCTCGGCGCAGTTGTCGGCTTTTACGTACTCGGTGATAAAGGGCTTTCCCTCGCAGCGCTCGTGATAGAGCCGGAGGAACAGCGGCCAGTCGATATCGCCGTCGCCAACCACGCGCCCCTTGGCGTCGTTGACCTTGCGGTCTTTACCGTGGAAGTAGGCGATATGCGGGGCCAGATAGTCGAACATGTCGCGCTCGGACGAGTTGGCGATGAGGTTGGCCGGATCCAGCAGCACCCGGAGCCGCGGAGAGCCCACCTGGCTTATCGTGTCAGCCATGCGCTTGGCGCTGGGTACGATGTCGATGACGCAGGGCTCCAGCGCGAGGTCAACGCCGTACCGCTCGGCCCGCTCGCACAGCCAGCCCAGGCTATCCAAAAGCAGGTTGAAGCGCGACTCGTAGACATCCACACGCACGCCCCTGCTTGCCGGGTCGAATCCGCACTCGGTCGCAACGACCGGAATACGCGCCTCGGATGCGTACTGCATGTGCCGCTCGAAGTAGGCGAGGTTGGCCGCCCTTTTCGCCTCGTCGGTCTCTATGAGGTTCGTAAATACGCCCAGAGAGCACACCTCGATACCCTGCGAGCGGTAGATGTCCGCGATAGCGGCGACCCGGGCCGCCGTCAGCGCGGATATGTCGGAGATCCCGTTGTAGACCCAGTATTTGCTGTCTGTCTGCGAGAGACACAGCTCTGTTGTCTCAAAGCCTGTCCGCGCCATGAACGCGGCCGCCTGCTCATTGGTCATTTCCGGAAAACTCCGGGTAACGATGCCGACCTTCACATCAATTCCTCCTTCCGATAGTTGCAGCTTAATTATACCGCACGGCGTGGCAGTTACAATAAAAATCCGCGCGTTTTGCAGCATATCGGGCATCGTATGCAAACTAAGGCGGCTAAAATGTCAAATCGGTCAGTCGCCGGTATACCGGCTGGGGCTGACGCCTGTGATTTTTCGGAAAATGCGGCTAAAGTACTGCGGACTGCCAAAACCTGTCCGCTCCGCCACCTCTCTGAGCGGATAACTGCGGCTCGCGATCAGATTTTTCGCGTGCTCGATACGAATATAGTTAAGGTAATCCATGGGCGGCATACCGAAAGCCTCCACAAAGAGCCTGCGGAAATGGGACGGGCTGAAGCTTGATTGCCGCGCCAGCTCGGGCAGGCGCAGCGGCCTCGAGTAGTGCTGCTCCATGTATTCTATGGAGGGGAGAATTTTGGACGCCTGGTCGGAATTCATGATCCGCCTTAATGACTGAACCGACAGCTCGTAAACGATCTGCTGCAGTATGGCACGCGCCCCCAGACGGTAGAAGAACGAGCCGCGCGCCCAGATTTCGCGCAGCTCTGTAAAGAGCTCGATGATGCGACCGCCCGGCCTGAGCGGTATCTTCCACACTAGCGGGAGCCGTCGGGCTTCTTCCTCGGAGAGAAAATTGAAAGTGACGACCAGTATCGTATAGACGCAGTCCTCGGTCACCCGGCTGTCGTATACCATGCCCTTGCGCAGGAATAGTAGATCGTTCTGCTCCGCGCGAAAGTCCTTCCGGCCCATCCGGTAGGTCGCCGCGCCGCCCAGCACCAGCACGAATGCGCTCGTGCGCCGGCCGTGGTTACGGGCGCTGTGGCTGTAGCGCCAGCCTTTTTCATGGTGTTCGAGATTGACCGACAGAATGGAGCCGATGCCGACGTCGGCCCGGATCCAGTCGGGAGTGTTCTGCATGGGTACCTTCCTTAAAAACCCATTAAGAGGGCGAGTGAACCGGCCGCTCCGATTATACCGCCCGAATAAGGGGGACGCAAGGGTGTATCGCCAGCGGTATGTATATCTGGGCGTATCCGCGCCCCA
>JAAYXU010000205.1 GCA_012515725.1 Clostridiales bacterium
CAGCCGTTGTGGGGGATGATGACGGAGCCTTTATTCCGCTTTCATCCAGCAGAATTTGCCCATTGCGAGCCGCATCCCCACCCTCGTTCCACTGTGCGAGAAAGATGATGACCGCCGTAAGCAAAAGCGCGCCGCCCAGTATGATGAGCGCGGCGCGCAGTTTTTATGCCAAAATTAGGCTGGACAGTCTGTGGTTCTCATGCAGAGCGTATGCCAGTTTTTCAATCGCGCTCATGGCTTCAAAAAGTGTCGGCCTTTGCCGCGCTCCTATATTTTACCACACCGCTCTCTCTGTAGCTAGAGCATTTCATCCCCGTGGTGCAAGCTCGCTTGCATGAGTGTTTTTCAAAAAAGTGCCAATAAAAAAAGAAAGCTCATTCTACCGCTCAAATAGAGCTAATCAGGTAAACGCCGGCAAGTAAATGCTATCGCCCTTCACACCCTCCCCGAGCGGTGGAATTCTCCGCGACACTCTGCTACAATGTGCCTATCCAAAACGCGCTTACGGGGAGGCGAACGAAAATTGCGCATAGGCGTCGTCAGCGACAGCCACGGCAGCCGCGAGCGGTTGCTGCGGGCTATTCAGGAAATGGGAAAAATCGACTGGCTCTTTCATCTGGGAGACGGCGCGCGCGACCTTACCGCTGTCGCGGCCGCCTACGACGGGCCGATTACCGCCGTTCGCGGCAACCAGGACTTCGCGCACGATCTGCCGCCGTTGGCCGAGCTTACGCTGGAGGGACAGCGGATCCTTCTTACCCACGGGCATACCCATCATGTAAAGGGCGGTCTTGCGCCGCTCATCGGGTACGCCCGCGAGCGCGGGGCGCGGATCGTGTGCTATGGGCACACGCACCGCGCCGACTGTTCGGTTCTGAGCGGAATCCTTCTCGTAAATCCGGGAAGTATCGCGGGAGCGCGGCCGGGATACGCCGTACTGCGCATCCAGGGCGGCAAAGTCACGCCTTCCCTGCACGCGCTGGGAGAGGCGGCCGATCGCTACGACGCGTAGACTTTATTCATCTGCCCGGGTATCGCGCGCCGCACAGCGGTATAGAATACGAGATTGAGTATCACTCCGGCCGCGACGCACACGCCCAGCGCGGCCAGCGGCATGAGCCCCAGACTGCTGGTCAGCCATATTCCTCCGCCTATCGCCACAGCCGTAACGGCAAAGCCCGCCAGTATCTCCAGCAGTACGTTGAGATTCTGCTTTACCGCCGCCTGCTCGTTCGCCCAGTGGAGCTTTGGCATATAGAGCTCGGCGAGTATCCCCGCGAGATTGGGCACGAGCGCGCCCAGCAGCATCGGGATCAGCATGAGGACCGCAAAGAGCGGCGGGATCCGGATGAACACGGCCACGATTGCCATCGTCAGCAGGCCGCTTACGATGCTTGCCAGATACCCAAGCCCGGTTTTCGCCGCTATCTGCCTCTCATAGGATACGGGAAGGGTCTTCATGAGGTTGAACTGGCGCCCCTCCCGGGACAGCGCGCTGCCCGCTATGCAGTTCATCGATCCCATCAGCGCCCCGGCCGCCATCGCGCCAAAGAGCGCGAGCGAGGACGCGGGTACATAGAGCGAGAATGTCAGCCCTTCCAGCGCCGCGCGAAGCGACGCCATGTCGGGATCGCTCGTTACACCCTGCATCGCGAAGAGAGCGACCATAAATATAGGCAGGAAAAAGATCATGAATATATTATTCAGGAAATAAACCGGAGTGCGCAGCATGACGCGCATATCCTTTATCATTATCGACGTCATTACGCTCCTGCCGCGGGTCATATTCCCGACCTGGGCCAGCGTCGTCTTTTTGCCCGTCGCCGTTTGGCCGAGGCCCAGCACGCCCCGGAAGTAGACAGCGCGTCCCAGCGCCAGGAATAGCGCATAGACGACCGCGGTCGTGGCCACGAAGGCGAGCATATATGAGAGGCCCTTTATCTGCGCGGCGTCGCGCAGCGAGGCGCTCAGGAAGCCCGTACCGATAAACGCCTGCCCTATGCCGCCCGACAGCGACGCGAGCTTATCTGTAAGCACCCGTATCATTTCGCTTTCGGAGCCGCTCATCATCAGTAGGTTATTAAACGATAGCTGGAAAAACATGATCGCCCCGAGCATCAGCAGCATGAAGAGTAAGTTAACTACATCCCTGTTGCGGAATATCCGCGTAAAGCGCATGAGGAGCATGACGGGCGCTCCCGCCAGCGCGATAGGTATAACCGGGAGCAGCAGGCATCCGGCGACGCTGTAGAGATAGAATACCACTCCCGCCCCGCTGCGCACGCCGTAGAGTATATAGACGGGCAGCACCATCAGTACGCAGACCGTGTACTCGTATATGACGGTCGTTATGAGTTTCGCCGAAAGTATGGTCGTCGGCTTTACGGGCAGCGTCAGATACCGCTCGGTGTCTCCCGCGTAATAGAATACCGCCATTACGTTAGCGATTCCAAAGAGAAATATAACCATAGCCGCGATAGACGTGAAGCCTTCGAGTATCAGCGACTCAATGCCCAGCACGCTCAGCGCGTCGTAGGTATTTAATATCATATAGCCCGCTCCGTACGCGAGGGGCCCCAGGCTGACCGCCAGAATCGCTATTAGAATCACCGCCGAAACTGACTTGCGCTCCTTTTTCCCCCGGGAGGACGCAAAGGCGATATTAAGGCTGAACGTGCGCAGCATCACGCGCACCAGAGACGCTACTTTCCTGATTTCCGCCATATCGGACCTCCTTACGCTTCCCCGGTGATTTCGAGGAACAGCTTTTCCAGCGACTCATTCTGACCGAAATGGTCGCGCATTTCCTCCATCGTACCCAAGAAGAGTATCTTGCCGCGGTGAATGATCGCGACCCGGTCGCATACCTTCTCGGCGGTATCCAGCACATGCGTGGAAAAAAGTACGGTCTTTCCCGCGTCAGCCTGTCTGCGCATCATTTCCTTTAGCGCAAAGGACGACTTGGGGTCGAGGCCTGTCATGGGCTCATCCATGATCCAGACGCCCGGATCGTGCAGCAGCGCTCCGATCAGCACGAGCTTCTGGCGCATACCGTGCGAGAAGCTCTGTATCCTGTTGCCCAGCGCGTGGGTCAGCTCGAACCGCTCGCCAAGCTCCCCGATGCGCCGCTTCCGGTCGTCCTGCGGCACGTCGTACATATCGCCCAGGAAGTTAAGATAGTCCATCCCCCTAAGGCGCAGGAACAGGTTCGGGTCGTCGGAAACATAGCCGAACTCGCGCTTGGCGGCGAGCGGCTCCCTTTCGATGTCGTAACCGTTTATGACGATGCTGCCCTTATCGGGCGGCAGTATCCCCACCATCATGCGCAGCGTGCTGGTTTTACCGGCTCCGTTGGGGCCCAGGAAGCCGAATATTTCACCCTCCCGTATATTGAGCGAATCGATGTCGACCGCGTTGACTTTCCGGTCGTAGCTTTTTACTAGATTTCGGATTGTAATCATGCGCGCACCACCCTATCGTTAAAAATGAAGTATTTGTTTCCATTATAAACGGTAAAAATCGGAATATCAACAGCCCGGCGCGAAATCCGGGGCGAAAGCATTTGTTCATAATAAAACAACAATCAAAATGTTTCAATCCCCGGCACGAAATTCAACCCACTGATAACAAAAAAGAACTGCCGCTTTGATTTTAGTGCCGGACAAGAGAACAAACGCTGTCTGCCTGCCGCGCGTCTTCCGGGATTTACAAACTGCCCGGTATCGGATATGATAGGGCTATCCGGAGCTGAGAAAGAG
>JAAYXU010000206.1 GCA_012515725.1 Clostridiales bacterium
GTCGGTGACCTCCATGGTGCGCGGTCCGGGACTTTTTTCGTTGAATCGGTACTGGAAATACGCGGCGGGCCTGTCCTGCGCGTCGTACCAGACATAGGAAAAAACGAGCTTTTCATCAGGGTTGATCTCAAGCCGCGTCTGCCACTGGCACCCGGTGCGGTCGGCCAGCATATTGTAGCGGCAGGCAAAGTCATTGTATACCGTAATGATTGGCTCGGGATCGCCGCCCGGCAGGAACTGCTCAGCTCGGCCCGGCTGTGCCAGAGGCAGCAGATCCGCAAGCGGTATCGTCATTTGGCGGGCGCGGCATCCGACTTCGTAGCCGAATTTGCGGTAATAATCGTATGAGAACGGAAAAAGCCAAGAAAACACGTCGCCGCGATCGCGCATTTCCTCAAATACAAGATTAAAAAGGCCCCGTACATGACCGCCGCGCCGATACTCGGGCAGCGAGGCCACGCTTCCTATGCCGCCCATTGAGACGGTTTGCCCATCAAACCACACATCATAATCGATAAGCTCCAGACAGGCTGTCATATGCCCCTGATCGGTAAAAGCCGCGCGGCACGTTTCAATCGGTTTTTTTCGCTCCGGATTGAGCGGTGAATGAAAAGCCATGGATTGAATCGATGACGCGGCGCGTCGCTCGGATTCGGTGATTTTCCGGAAGATCATGGTTCTGGCTCCTTTTTTGGTTGAAGTGTTGGGAATAGTCGGTACATTGCATGTAAGTGTTCTAATCATATCCGACTCATGTTATAATGTCAATCCGGATTTGCATCCGGTTATTATTATGGGAAGGAGGTTCTGCAAGATGAACCGAATCGTAATGACGCTTATGGGTTTATTGCTTGCCGGAACGCTGGCGACAGGAATGACACACGGCGCTACAGGAACGGCGGCGCAAGAACAGGCAGACGAAATGACTGCCCAGGTCGTGGCGGAGCCTGCGGCGGAGACAGCCGCGCAGCCCGCGGTCAAATCCGTCGCGGTTGCGGAGCCTGCCGGAGCACCTAAAGATGGACGCCCGTGGCTTATACGGGTGAATCTGACCGATATGGTCGTCAGCGTATACGCGAAGGATACGCAGGGCGAGTATACACGCCTTGTAAAGCAGTTCATAGCGACCGGAGGCGCGGCTGACACGCGCACGCCCTCGAACGTGTACGAGCTCAAAGCGTATCGCGACGCCGACCATTACTTCGTGAAGTTCGACTGCTGGGCGGCGTATGCGACCCAGATATCGGGACCGTACCTGTTCCATTCGGTGATATTCAATGCGCCGGGGATGCAGGGCATGAACGGAAGCTACAACAATCTGGGACGCGCAGGCTCGCACGGATGTATCCGCCTGACGCCCGAAGAGGCGAAATGGATATTCGACAACTGCCCGGCGGGAACGCTGGTGGATATCTATCATGGCGAGGCGAATCCCGATCTGACGCAGTCTCTGCTTCCGCCGCCCAGTATCGACGGCAAATACCCCGCCGCGATGCCGCCCAAGGCGCGCGAAAAGAGGGTGCAGCCGGTAGAGATCGGCGAGTATAATAAGTAAAACCATAAGCAAAGCAAAGGGACGCGGCGGCGCTGCGTCCCTGGTATTTTTTATCAGAATTGAACCAGATCAGAAAGCGCGTGGATGAGTACGAACGGCCAGAGTACGCCGGTGCGGTGGTATCCGTACCCCCAGAAGAACGATATGGGAAGCAGCGACAAAAGGCCTGAGAGTGCTAACAGCGGATCTTCGTAGTAACCCCACAGATAGGCCGGAATATGGCTGGCCGCAAAGAGAAACGACGTGAGCGCGATGGCCGATACCGGCCGCCTGACCGATTGCGCAAGCGTGCTTTGCACGACGCCCCTCCACAGGAACTCCTCACCGAATGCGGGCCAGAGGAGCACAATGAGCAGCGTGATGGCACTTGATGCGGAAATGCCGCGGATAACAATGAAGCCCACGGCATAGACGGCGACGAACGGGAGCGCGGGAACGCTGGCTCTGAGTCCCCATACGGCTGGGAATTTGGACCTCCAAATAAGGAGAATAAGTGACGGCACCAGAGTGTAGAGCACAAGGTTCGGAAGGCCTATGAGTCCGGTGCCGCTGATCCACTGGCTGCGCTGGGCGACGGCGTTTACAAACCTGGCCCAACCCTGTGTGATCGCACCCCAGAGAGGAACCCGGAATCCAATCAAACCATTGGCGTACAGCGCATTGACCGTCAGAATAAGGAAGATGACGATCATCCACGTAAAGAGACTGCCAAACAGTCCGCGGCTCTTTGTCCGCTGGTCGCAGGCGGGAAGAGGACGCGGCCGGGAGGGAAGGATATGTATGACAAAGCAGCCCAGTATATAGAGCGCGATGCCCATGAAGCCGCTTCGTAGTGCGTTACCGACGCTCGCTCCCATCACGAGGTTCAGAGCAATCTTGCCGCCCGTGAAGAGGA
>JAAYXU010000207.1 GCA_012515725.1 Clostridiales bacterium
CCAGCTCCGAAGAAATGCCGGGACTGTGCACAGAATGGATGGACAGCCTGAACTTCGAGGACGGTATAGCGCGCGTTCCCGAGACGGGTTATACATATTTCATGCTTGAAAGCGAGAACTACCATCCGATATGCGTAGCGATTCGCGGCGTTTCCCAAGAGGTGGACCGCTATGGCTATCTCATAATCACGCTTCTTGATGAAATACTGCACACGACGCTCAAAAAGCCGGGCTGCGAAGAGGTCTTTAAGCGCATCATGCTGGATCGTATCGATCCGCTCGAGCTTCAGGAATCGATTCGCGATTTCAACATCGAAGTGGACGCCGACAGGTGCGTGATCATCATACAGACATTCGAGGGAGACGCGGCCAGTATTTATAGTACGATGACCAAGCTCTTTCCGCGCAAGAAGGGCGACGTCGTCGTCAATCTCAACAGGTATGTCGTGGCGCTCGTCAAAATGGTCGAGGACAGCGCGGACATGGACGCCGTCATACAGCTCGTACAGGCCATGGATGAAACCATACAGAACGAAATGGCCGTACACGCATGCCTGGGTGTGGGCAGCGTAAAGCGCGGGCTCATCAATATCCGCGACTCGTTCCAGGAGGCCCAGGAAGCCATCAATCTTGGACTTATGCAGCAGACGCAGGGGCGCATATTCTTGTTCCAGAGACTGCTGCTGGAACGTTTCCTCCAGGAGGTTCCGCGGGACATCCGCCGCCGCTTCTATGAGCTGGCCTACAACGACTCGCTCAAGAAGGTAATCAACGAGGAAATGCTGATGACGGTATCCAAGTTCTTCGAGAACAACCTGAATCTGAGCGAAGCAGCGCGTAAGCTGTATATCCACCGCAATACGTTAATTTACCGCCTGGAGAAAATACAGCGCATCACGGGCCTCGATTTGCGTACATTCGAGGACGCCGTGCTCCTTAAGATTATAATCATGCTGGGCAAGAGCCTGTCCTCCAACAATCGGCTGGAGTAGCGGGAGAATGGCATAAGAAAGGCACCATTCGCTGGGCAAGTTGCCCGGTAATAGGAAGCGAGTAACAATCGCTTTCTTTTTTTCTTTTAAAATGGGCTGGTTGGCGGTATAATGGAGGCAATGCACCGGGTGGAGGAAGCGAACCCATGCTGAAAAAAAGAACAGTGATCCTTGGCGCTATCGTACTCATACTGGTCGTGGCGGCCTCTTCGTCCGCGGGAACCTTCGCGATCATAAAGCTGCTTGACGCAGGGTATACGCCTCAGGACGATACGCCGGAGGACCCGTTCTTCAGGCTGAAGGATATCATGAGCTATATGAAAGCGCACTCTCTGGAAGAATTAACCGACCAGCAGCTCCTTGACGGCGCGGCCAAGGGGATGGTCTGGGGCTCGGGCGACGTGTACGGCGCTTATTTTACCGCTGATGAATATAATGAATTCCAGCAGGAGGAAGAGGGAAACTACGTCGGTATCGGCGTATCGGTCATGACTGACACAGAGGATTCGCTACTGACGATCATACAGGTTTACCGTGACTCTCCCGCCGAGAAAGCGGGCATGAAACCCGGGGACAAGCTGGTATCGGTGGACGGCGAGGACATCGCGTCGATGGATCTGGATACGGTGGTGAATCTCGTGCGTGGCGAGGAGGGTACGCAGATCACGATCGGCGTTAACAGACGCGGAGAGCGCCTCGAGATGGTAATAACGCGCGCGGCACTGGTCGCCGATCGCGCTGAGTGGAAGATGGTCGAGGACGGCATCGCCTATATACGCCTTTACGAGTTCAGCGGTAACTGTTCGCTTCAGTTCCACAGGTTTCTCAGCGACGCGATCGCACAGGGAGCGAGAGGATTCATACTGGATCTGCGCAACAATCCCGGGGGAGGTAAGGACATCGTCGTAGAGATCGCCGACACGCTGTTCCCAAGCGGTCCGATTATCTACCTGGAGGACCGCGACGGAAAGCAGGCCATCGATCACTCCGACGCGAATTACCTGAATATGCCCCTTGTCGTACTGGTCAATGGCTACAGCGCGAGCGCTTCAGAGCTGCTGGCCGGCGGCATACAGGACTACGGCGTGGGGCTTATAATAGGAGAGACTACATTCGGAAAGGGCGTGGCCCAGAGCTTCCACAGGTTTGACGACGGCGCGGTGCTCAAGATGACGCAGGAGCGTTATCTGACGGGCGGCGGGCGAAGCGTGCAGGACGTGGGCGTCGTTCCCGATATCGAGGTGATCTTAAGCGAAGAGGTGGAGGCCGATCAGCTCCTATTCGCCACGGTCGATGACAATCAGTACATGCGCGCTCTGGAGGAACTCAGGCGCATGATCCGGTAAGTATGGTGAAAGGGATATCATGAAGGCGCTAGCGGAATTTACAGCCTGGCTGTTCGGGGGAACCTTTCTGTGGTCCTATCTTCTTGCTGCGCTCATCTCGATGATGGCGATCCGGCAGAATGGCGCTATTCACCGACGTTTCGCGCGCAGCGACACAGCGCCCGAATGGGTCAGCCTGACATACTCGCTGCTGTGGGGCGCTGCGGCGGGTGTCGCGGGCAGCGCGGCCTGGGTGCTTACCGGCATGGGGCTGACGCAGCAGGAAGGCCTCGTGCTGTGGATGGTATCCTTCGGACTCATGCTGGCGGGACTGGCCGAATACGCGCTGCCGCTTTCCGGCGCTATCGTGTCGCTCATCGGGCTGGTGGCGGGGGAGGCGTTCTCAGGTGGTACGCAGGCAGTCATGTTCACTGCTGTGTGCCAGTGTTTGTTCGGCCTGCTGCTTCTGGCTGACGGGCGCAGGGACACAGCGGCGGCGGTCATCAATGATAGCGAACACGGCTCCGTGGGAGCCAGGATACTCTCGCGCATATGGATCGTGCCGATGCTTGGGATCCTGGGACCTGCCGCGGACGGCGTGCTGCTGCCCCTTGCGGTGCCGATGGGCATGGGTATTACTGCCCATCGCGAGTCGCTGCATGCGGTCGTAGTCCGAAGGAGCCTTTTCATGATGATCTCCGGAGGAATTCTTGCAGCGGCGGGATTTTTCATGGCGGGCGCGTCGTGGCAGCTTCCTATCATCGTCGGCCTGAGCGCGGTCATATGCGTCGCTGGCTGGATACTGGAGCGTAG
>JAAYXU010000208.1 GCA_012515725.1 Clostridiales bacterium
ATACTATCGGGAGGAATGACGCGAATGTCAAACGTTACACAGGCGCGGCAAATCGGAGCGGCGGGCTGCATTATCGGCACAGCGCTCTATCGGGGCACGATCGATCTGGCGCAGGCGATACGGGAGGCGGAGGCATGCTGACGAGAAGAGTGATTCCCTGCCTGGATGTGCGGGGCGGCCGGGTAGTCAAGGGCGTAAATTTCGTAAACATACGCGATGCGGGAGATCCAGTCGAGGTGGCGGCGATGTATGACGAGCAGGGCGCGGACGAGCTGACGTTCCTCGACATCACGGCGACGAGCGACGCGCGGGAGATCATGGCGGACGTGGTGGCGCGGACGGCCGAGCGCGTGTTCATACCGCTCACGGTGGGCGGGGGCATTCGTACGCTAGAGGATTTCCGGCGGATACTTAGGGTGGGCGCCGACAAGATATCGATCAACTCCGAGGCAGTCAGAAATCCGGACCTCGTCGAGGAGGCGGCGATGCGGTTCGGTAGCCAGTGTGTCGTCGTCGCGATCGACGCGAAGGCCCGTCCGGAAGGCGGCTGGGACGTATTCATAAACGGCGGGCGCATCAACACCAATATAGACGTGCTTGAATGGGCTCAAAAAGTCCAGCAGAGGGGCGCGGGCGAGATACTTCTAACGAGCATGGATACAGACGGAACCCGCGCGGGATACGACATTCCGCTGACCCGCGCGGTAACCGAGCGCGTCACAATACCGGTCATCGCCTCTGGAGGCGCGGGAGCTCTGCCGCATTTTGCTGATGTAGTGCTTGAGGCCGACGCTGACGCGGTGCTGGCGGCGTCGCTCTTTCACTTTAGGGAGCTGACGATCGCGCAGGTCAAGGAATATATGGCGTCCCGGGGGATTCCGGTGCGCCTAGTGAACGAAGCAGGCGCGTAAATGGAGGAATAGAGGATGGAACTCGCTATGATTAGGTATAACGAAGACGGCCTTGTGCCTACCATCGTGCAGGACGCAAATACAGGCGCGGTGCTCATGATGGCATGGATGAACGAGGAGGCGCTACGCCTGACGCTCGAAACCGGGCTGTGCCACTATTTTAGCCGCAGCCGGAAGAAGCTCTGGAAGAAAGGTGAGACGTCGGGGCATTTCCAGCATGTGCGGTCGGTGCGCTATGATTGCGATGGAGACTGCGTGCTGGTCGGGGTCGTGCAGGACGGCGTGGCATGCCATACGGGAGAGTATTCCTGTTTTCATCATACGCTGCTTGAGGAAGAGGGGCTTCCGGCAGGTAGCTGTGTACTGCGCGCGCTCTATGACGTCATCGGGGACCGCAGGGCGCACCCGAAGGAAGGCTCATATACGAATTACCTTTTTGAAAAAGGCATAGATAAGATCTGCAAGAAGGTCGGGGAGGAGGCCGCGGAGGTCATCATCGCCGCGAAAAACCGTAACCCGGACGAGGTGCGCTACGAGGTCGCCGACCTTATCTACCATATACTCGTACTGCTGACCGAGCAGGGAGTGCCTGTCGAGGATGTATTCAGGGAGCTGGCCAAGCGGCATAAGCCCGTGAGTACAGATAAAGATTGAGGGCGAGCACCGCTCCAATTGTCGTGGAAACCCGCAAATCCGGAGTGCATTTTGCGGGTTTCTGGCGTATAATGGGCTCATCGACACCAAAGACAGGAGAAATGAATATGCCGTACACTGTTACATGGGAAACTGAGCAGAATCATGAGGTGCTGGCGCTGCGCGGAGGCGGGCATGAAATGCGCATCGTACCGTCGCTGGGCGCAAACTGGTACAGCTGGAAAATGGATGGAACGCAGCTTTTCGCTCCGTGGGACCTAAGCTGGAGGGGCACCAAATACGGCGTTCCGGTTCTTTTCCCGACGCCCAACAGGGTGCCCGACGGTCGATACCGCTGGCAGGGGAAGACATATACCCAGTTTAAGAACGGGGAGCCGCGCGTGATACACGGGCTTGTGTACGACGAGCCCTTTACTGTGATACGCACCGCCGATGGGGATGATGGCTGCGAGGCCGTCTTGGAACTACGGTTTTCGCAGGGAGAGCTTTTTGCGTCGTTCCCGTTTCCCTGCATACTTCGCCTCACGTATCGGCTGGATGCACGGGGCCCGCGTCTTGCGTACCGCGTCGAGAGCACCGCAGACGCGGCTGTGCCCTTCGGCTTTGCGATTCATCCGTACTTCGCGAAAATGGATCCTCCCGAGGAGACGTTCATCCGCGTACCTGCGCCCTATGTGCACGAAGCGAACGCCGACAAGATTCCTTCGGGCCGTGTGCTGCCGGTAGAGGGAACCTACTATGATCTGCGGGAGTTTCGCTCCACTGCGGACGCGGTGCTGGACCATGTCTACCAGGGTATGACCGAAGGGATGCGTGCGGAGCTCGAGTGGCGGCGCAGCGGCATCACGCTATCTTTGACGGCTTCCGCGGAGTTTGACCATATCGTGGTCTTTACGCCCACGGATCGGCCCTGCATATGCCTGGAGAACCAGACCTGCTCGACCGACGCGCACAACCGGCACGCTGACGGGTTTGTCGAGACGGCGCACCTTTTAGCCGTGGAGCCCGGAGAGGCGCACGAGGGCTGGATCGCGATTGAAGCTCGGAGGATTTAGACCTGTCGGATGGAATAATAATCCGGTTTTTGAAGGAGAATCGGAGCGTTTGTCCAATAATAGAAAGGGCTGTATGGAGTTCGTCGGAAAGTACTGATAGAAGGAGGATATGTGCATGGCTATGCAGTTACCACTAAATGACAATGTGTATCGTTTCCCGGGCGCTCCGCCCAAGGTCGGGATCCGTCCCGTCATCGACGGGCGCAGAAAAGGCGTCCGCGAATCGCTGGAAGACCAGACTATGGGGTTGGCGCGCGCGGCGGCCCGGCTTATCAGCCAGAA
>JAAYXU010000209.1 GCA_012515725.1 Clostridiales bacterium
AGGATTGCCGCGTAGCCCGCAGCGTGCGCCTCGTCATCGACGCCTACGACCGGGGCGTCGATTGGCGCGAGACCCGGAATATCGTGGTCGAGGACAGTGCGGATCTGGGCTGGTTCCAGGCGCCGGCAAATATCGCGTTCACCGTCCTCGGTCTTCTCTACGGCGAAGGAGACTTCAAGAAATCAATGATTCTCGCGATTAACTGCGGGGACGACACCGACTGCACCGGCGCGACGCTGGGCTCGCTCATGGGCATCATGTACGGTACGTCCATCATACCACCCGACTGGCAGCGGTATATCGGCGACGATATCATCACGATATCGATTATACGCGGATTTGGTCTCTTCCCGCGCACCTGCCAGGAGCTAACCGACTGCGTGATGAACCTGCTGCCCGTGACCACCCGCACTGACAACATGACGCTCATGCACAGGGGCGGGCACGGTTTCTCGGTAGACGCGCAGGAAAATAATTTCGAAGGGGTCGCCGCCGCGGATTTCATGGGACGCGCATTCGTAGAGCGCATGTTCAACCGCTCGCGCTACAGCTTCACCACCGAGAACGTATTCGCGCAGGCGCTCGTGGAATTCGACAGAGAGCCGGTGATCGCGGCGGGCGGAAGCCTTTCGGGCCGCGTATCGGTGCGGCTCCTGCGCATGTGCGAGCAGAAACGCTTTTCGCTCCACTGGCATCTACCCGAAGGCTGGACAGTATCGGGCGGGATGAGCCTGCATGTAAACGCTATGCACTCCCCCCTCAGAGAACACGCCGCGGCCGCCTTTACGCTGACCGCTGGGGACAGTGTAGCGGGAAACAACAGGCTGATACTCGAGATCACCTGCGCCGGACGCCCAACGCCCGTGCTGGTGCCCATCACGATTCTAGGATAATGAAAAGCCGGAATCTGTAAACCTGCGAAACACGCCGCCGCCCGTACGGGCGGCGGCGCTACGTTAATGATTTACCGCCTGTATCCGGCTACGACGCCTGCAAGCCCCGGGCCAGCGCCTCCCACATCGCGTCCCTGCCCTGACTTAAGCGCCATACGGCGACTCCAGCCAGATGGTAATCTGTGGCTAGCATGCCTTTCTGGTAGAGCGAATTCTCGTCCTCGCACCAGAGAGTGTGCATCATCCCTTCGGTATCGACGAAAGACCAGGTTGTGACGCCCAGCTCCGGTTCCCACGCGCCCCGGTTGACCCAGTAGTCAACGGTATAGGTCTTGCCTCCGGCCTTGAACTCCCCTACGGTCAGCGCGCGCTCGATCGTAGCCGCCGTCACCGTGAGCCTGTAGTCATCGGACTTGGCCCACAGCGGATCCACCTCCAGCACGTCCCCGTCCACCACATCGGCCTGATAGAGCGCGCCGTAGAAGGGCACTCCCATCAAAAGCTGGTTAGACGGAACCTTCAGCAGCATTTCCTCTATCTCCTCGCGCAGCCAGCCGATGCCCGACACAGGCGTCATGCGGCCCGCCTGATACCCGCTGTATGTCATGACCGCCACATAGTCGCATACGGCCGCCAGCCCAGCGGGATCGTAGCTCTGCCATTTGTTGTTTGACTGGTCGCCGGCCAGTATATAGTTGACCGCTGACGAGACCATGATATCAGGTCCGAATGCCTGTTTGCACGCGCCAACGAGCGCGGTATAGGCATCAATGTCGCTGTGGTTCATATACTCAAAGTCGAAGCTTATGCCGTCCAGATCATACTGCTCTATCCATCCCGCACAGCGCTCGATAAACTCCGCGACATGCTCGGGGCTGTTGACCAGCGCGGTCACCAGCGTCGCGTTACCGATGAGCACCACAGTAGCCCATACCTGCGCGCCTCCCTCGTGCGCGGTCGTCACATACTGCACGGGATCCCAGCCCGACCGCCTTCCCTCATCCAGCTCATTGAGCGCGCGCACCTCGGGCTCGCCATCTTCATCAGCCTCCACGTAAAACCAGGTGGGCGCAAGCACATTGACGCCGGGCGGCACCTTCTCCAGCGTTATCGGGTTCAGATCCCACGCCATATAGATTCTGTTCTCGACCGGGGGCATCAGATGATGTGCCCAGGGCGGCGGCGTTGCGTCGGACGGAAGCGTGGGTACGGGCGTCGCCGTGACGATCGGCGTCCGGGACGCGGTAGCGACCGGCGCGGTCGCGGGCAGCGACGCGCGCGTCAGGGGCAGGAGCAGCACCACGGCAGTCAGGAGGACAGCCGCCACGCGCGCCGCGAATACAGGCCAGCCCGGGACTCCCCGTCCGGGCGCTGTTCGGGTGCGTCCGCTCCCGGCTAATGCGGCTCTTGCGATACCGCGCCGCTCGGTACGCCGGGGGCTCCCCCGTCCGTTCCTTGTATCGATCCTTCGCATGAGACTCCTCTTTCACGTTTGTATTCATTATAGCAGACGTACATCCGGGAAAAAAGTGTTTTGTACGGATTAAAATGAACCAGCGATACCACGGAATGTATTCTCGGCGCGGCACGGCGCAATATTTGGGAGTCGGCAGGGTTAAATTTGTATGTTATTCACCTGTCTTTTCATTCTGCTGGCTTGAAGACGTCCTTATTTTGATGTATCTTTATAGGCGGAGGGCGAAAGCCCATAGAAATGGAAGCGGGGAGAGCCATGAACCTCACGCAGCTGCTGGAACGGCTTCATAGCGATGCGAATTTTCGCGCCAATGTTACCTGTTGGCGCAAGATTCCGGCACGGCCCGCGCGATACGCGCCCTTCCCGGACACGGTAAGCCCCGCGCTCACCGAGGCATACCGTCGCCGTGGCATCCATGAGCTGTACACCCACCAGCGCGAGGCGCTGGACGCGGCGCTTGCCGGAGAGGACTTCGTCGTGGTCACACCCACGGCGTCGGGCAAGACGCTGTGCTACAACCTGCCGGTTCTGCAGGCAATACTGAGCGACGAGAACGCGCGAGCGCTGTATCTTTTTCCGACCAAGGCGCTGTCGGCCGACCAGGTCAGCGAGCTCTACGAGGTCATAGAGGAGTCGGAGATACCCGTAAAGACCTATACGTACGACGGCGATACGCCGGTGGCGGCCCGCAAGGCCATCCGCCAGGCGGGACACATCGTCGTCACCAATCCCGACATGCTCCACTCCGCTATCCTTCCCCACCATACCAAATGGGTCAGGCTTTTTGAGAATCTGCGCTATGTCGTGATCGACGAAATCCATACATACCGTGGTGTTTTTGGCAGTCACCTCGCGAATGTCGTCCGCCGTCTTGCGCGGCTTTGCGCTTTCTACGGCGCTCATCCGCAGTTCATATGCTGCTCGGCCACGATAGCCAACCCCGCCGGGCTGGCGCAGGCAATACTGGGCCGCCATGTGCGGCTTATCGACAACAACGGCGCGCCCGCGGGCGAGCGGCATTTCGTTTTCTACAATCCGCCGGTCGTCAACCGCCAGCTCGGTATACGGAAAAGCGCGGTACTGGAAGCCCGGCGCATCGCGACGATGCTCATCGCTAACCGCGTTTCGACGATCGTTTTCGCCAAGAGCCGTGTCATAATGGAGGTGCTGCTCAGCTATCTGAAAAAGCAGGTTGAAAACCGGCTGGGCGACAGCGATCTCGTGCGCGGATACCGCGGCGGCTACCTCCCAAGGGAGCGGCGGGCCATCGAGCAGGGGCTGCGCAGCGGACGGGTGCTGGGCGTTGTCAGTACCAACGCGCTGGAGCTGGGCATAGACATCGGAAGCCTGTCGGCCTGCGTGCTGTGCGGCTACCCGGGAACCATAGCCAGCACGTGGCAGGAATCAGGCCGGGCCGGGCGGCGCAACGACGTGAGCCTGACGGTGCTGGTCGCCAATTCCAGCCCGCTCAATCAGTTCATCGCCAGCCACCCGGAGTATTTCTTCGAGCAGACCCCCGAGAACGGACTCATCAATCCCGACAATCTTTATATCCTCCTCAGCCACATACAGTGCGCTGCCTTCGAGCTTCCTTTCCGGGACGGCGAGCGCTTCGGCGACCAGCCTGTGGGCGAAATATTGGGCTACCTGGAAGAGCAGGGTACGATTCGGCATGTCGGTGACGCCTGGCACTGGTCGGCTGAAGAATTCCCGTCGACGAACGTTTCTCTGCGGAGCGCATCCAACGAAAACTTCGTGATCATCGACGTCACGGAGCACGAGCCCCGCGTCATCGGCCAGATGGACCGGTTCGCCGCGCCGATGCTTCTCCACGAAGAGGCCATCTACATCCACGAGGGGCGGCAGTACCAGGTCGAGAAGCTGGACTTTTTTGAAAAGAAAGCGTTCGTGCGCGCGGTCGACGTCGACTACTACACCGACGCCAATCTCGCGGTCAGCCTGCGCGTGCTGGACGAGTTCGCCGCTCAGCCCGGTGCGGTAGCCCGCGCCTGGGGCGAGGTGCTGGTTACATCGATGGTGACGATCTTTAAGAAGATCAAGTTCGACACCCACGAGAATATCGGATTTGGCCGCGTCAATCTCCCGGAACTCGAGATGCACACGACCGCCTACTGGATGAGCTGGGACGACACGCTCCTCCGCCTCGAGGCCGAACGCCTGGAGGACGGCCTGACCGGCGCTGCCAATCTGCTGGCCGTGGTCGCGCCTATGTATCTCATGTGCGACCCACGCGACATCGCGGTGGTGCCGCAGATCCGCTCGCCGCACACTCGGCGGCCCACGATATATATCTATGACTGTTACCCGGGCGGCATCGGCCTGAGCGATAAGCTCTACGAGTTGCACAGCCGTCTCGCCGAGCAAGCGCTAGGGCTGCTGGACGAATGCCCCTGCCTGAATGGCTGCCCCTCGTGCGTGGGTCCCGACGGGGCGGATAAGACTATGGCCCGCCGACTGCTGTCGGCCTATTGTCTATGATTGGCAATCTGCGCGAAAAGCTCAGCATACTTGAAAGCCGCCGCGCCGAGCCGCAGGCCGCGGTAAGCGCCGCTCCCCAAGCGCACATCGAGTGCAAGCGCTTCGCGGAGACGCTGCCTCCTGGCGCCGCGATGGGCGGGCGCGCGCCGGCTGATCCGGCGGTCATGACCGACGGTGCGATATCGGCGCTCTTTCGCGTACCAGCAGGCGGTGATTATTCGCCCGGGCGGATGCTTTTTCTCGACACCGAGACCACGGGGCTTTCAGGCGGCGCGGGCACGGTGGCCTTTCTCATAGGCCTAGGATGGTTCACACAGGACGGCGGTTTCACGCTGGAGCAGTATTTCATGCAGGACTACGACCGCGAGGCCGATATGCTGGAGCGTCTGTGCGGGCGGCTCGAGCGTGCTTCGATACTCGTTACATTCAACGGGAAGTGCTTCGACGCGCCCCTCATATCCTCACGCTCGATCATCAACCGCATCAGGCCGCCGCTTGACAGGCTTACGCACCTGGATCTGCTGCATACATCCCGCCGGATGTATCGGCGGCGGCTTGCGAGCTGCTCGCTGGGCTGCCTGGAGCGCGAGGTGCTTGGCGTGGTCCGAGACGGCGATATACCCGGCAGCGAGATACCCGACATATTCTTCAGCTACCTCAGGGACGGGGACTTCACGCGCCTGGAGCAGGTGCTGGCCCATAACCGCCAGGATATACTGTCGATGGCGCTCCTCATGGACGCGCTGTGCCGCGCGTGGCGTGATCCGGGCTCCCTTAACGAGCAGTGGGATCTCTACTCCTGCGGCCGGATATACGAGGAGCGGGGCGATCCCCGCGCCGCACAGTGCTACGCGCGGGCAGACCTGCCCGAGGCCCGAGCTTCGCTGGCCGCCTGGCACAAGAGGCGGGGTGAATGGGACATGGCCCTCGCGCTGTGGCAGGACATCGTGCACCGGGGCGAGTGCGGCATATACGCATACGTGGAGCTTTCAAAGTATTACGAGCACCGCGCGCACGACCCTGAAACCGCGCTTGCCGTCAGCGAAAAAGCGCTCAGCCGGTTGCGCGCGCTGGGATTTCATGATACGATTCGGGAAGAGGCGCGGGCTCTGTCGGCGCGGATCGCCCGCCTGCGTCGGCGCGTCGGGCGGCCTGACCGCTGAGCGACGGGCCGGAACAGCCGAAGCCTACTGCGGACTATACGAAGGAGGTAGGGATCGCGATGTCCCTTTTTGGCAATCTGATAGGAAACCTGGCGTACTGGAGGCATTTGCGCGGAAAGGTGGAGATGGCCGAAAAGACGTACGCGAAGGCCTACGTGCACGGCATGACCGATCCGGTCAAGCTGGGCACGTACGGCGTGCTGCTGCTGCGCAAGGGCGAATACGAGGACGCGCTGATGCTTTTTAACCAGGCGCTCAAAAACAGAGCGCTCAAACCCAAGGTGCGCCTTCAGATACGAATGAACAGGTCGCTTGCCTACTTCAAGCTGGGAGAAATAGAAAAGGCTATCGTGGCGCTCGAGGATATCCATAAGAAGAACCGCAGTCTGCGGGTGTACCAGTCGCTGGGCTACGTGTACATCATGGCGGGAGAGTACGAAAAGGCCATGGAATACAATCTCGAGGCGCTCGAGTACGACGACGAGGATCCCGTGATACTCGACAACATGGGCCAGCTTCACTACGCGCTGGGCGAATACGACAAAGCCCGAGAGTATTTCGAGAAGGCCTTTTCCTATAAGCAGAATCAGGTGGATATACTCTATCATCTCTCGGTCATCGAGGAGCACGACGGAAACGCGGAAAAGGCTCTGTACTACGCCAGCCTGGCCAACGACTGCGCGATCAACACTCTTAACGACGTCACGCCCGACGAAGTCAGGCAACGCTATGCGCGGCTGAGCGAGCAGGCGGCGAATAAGTCGGCTTTGGCGTCGGTGTCTGGGCCGGAACAGGAGTCGTAGCCGCGCCTTCAGTCCGGAACCAGGGTAGAATGAACGGGAAAAAACCGGGCGGCGTGATTTCGATAGAAACGATACCGGTGGGTTCCCCCGCGAGGGGGGACCCGTTTTTTATGATTCCGGGATGCAGCGGAACCACTCGGTATCGATAAACGCCCGGCTCCGGTGTAATATCCGTCCAGGTCAGCACGCCCCGTCCCGGCTCCAGCATTCCCGCCGCACTGAACGTCTCGTCCCCAGGCCCCTGCTTCTCAATCCGGTACGCGGCGAACTCCTGCACGACCATGAACTGGAGCACCACGTTTCCATCCTCGTCCTTCCATCCGATCAGCGAGCGGGGCGCGGACGGCGCGGCCCAGTGCGGAGACTTTTTCACCGGCTCCGTCCCTTTGGTGAAGTATTCCCACAGCCGATATTCCTCAGGCGCGAGATCACCTGCCAGGCACAGCTCCCCATTCTCTTTGAGCGCCTTAGCGTCCAGAGCGACCTGCGTGACTCCCTCGGGGCGTATGAATACCGGGGGGGTCTTCCCGTCATAGATTGCGCGCATGATTCCCGCGGCCAGCGCGGCCGGGTATCGCCCGCCGGTGGCGTTTTCGGGCATGGAGAGCGTGTGATCGTGTCCCATCCATATGGTCAGCACCATCTCGGGATTGTACACCGCGATCCATGCGTCGCGCACCCCTCCCGCGCCGTCGGAAACAGTGCCCGTCTTGGCCGCAAGCGGAATACCGGCCTGCGCTAGCCGCGATCCCGTCCCCTCGAGCACCGCGTCCCTTAATATATCGCTGAGTATGAACGCGGTCTCGGCGCGGAGAATTCGGGAGACTTCCGCTTCGTGTTCGTACACGGTCTTCCCTTCGGGGGACTCGATGCGCCGGATGAGCGTGGGCTCGAGAGCATAGCCGCCGTTTGAGAGCGGGATATACGACCGGGCTATCTGCATCGGGGAGGCCCCCTCCGTGAGGCCGCCCAGCGCGATGTTCAGGTTTTCATCCGCCTGTGTGAACGTGATGCCCGACAGACGTGCGTACCGCATCGCGTCGGTCAGCCCGATATCGTGCAGCACCCGTACGGCAGGCACGTTGAGAGACTCCACCAGCGCCTGCCGCAGCGTGACCGGCCCGCTGTATGTCCCAGTAAAGTTCTGCGGGCGGTAACCCGCGTAGTCGACCGGCTCGTCCAGTAGCAGCGTGGCCGCCGTATAGCCATATAGATCCATCGCAGGCGCGTACACGAGTACGGGCTTAATGGTGGAGCCCGGCTGTCGTTTCGCGTCGGTGGCACGGTTGAACCCCCGCGTCACATAGTTTCGGCCTCCCAGTAGCGCCATAACGCCGCCGGTGCGGCTGTCCGCCATTACGACCGCCGCCTCCACCGCCATGTCACCTGACGCCTCGGGAAAGAACGCGTCGTCCCTCAGCAGCTTGAAAGTCGTTTCCTGCAACGAGGCGTCCAGGTACGTATATACGCGGTAGCCGCTCGTTACAAGCGAGTCGTAGTCAGTCCCCAGTATCCGGGCCGCCTCGGTGAGCGCCGCGTCGATATAGCTGTCGGCGGCTTTCGTGCCCTGTGAGGGCGCGGCCAGACGCACCGGCTCCTTTTTCGCCTCGCGAGCCTGCCGGGCGGAGATAAATCCCGCCTGGGCCATCTCGTCCAGCACCAGATTGCGGCGCGTGACCGACTTTTCAAGGTTCAGATGCGGCGCGTATATACCGGTTCCTTTGAGAACGCCCGCCAGCAGCGCGCCTTCGGCCAGCGTCAGCTCCGAGGCGGACTTTGCGAAATACCTGCGCGCCGCCGCCTCGATACCGTAAGCGCCCCCGCCGAAATAATTGTAATTGAGGTACATTTCGAGTATCTTTTCTTTTGAGAACTCGTTTTCGAGCTGCCACGCCAACCATGCTTCCTGCGCCTTGCGCCGCCATGTCTTCTCGGTGGTCAGGTGGGTGTTCTTGATAAGCTGCTGCGTGATCGTGCTTGCGCCCTGTGAGAGCGTCCCGGTGCGGATATCGGTGATGAGCGCGCCCGCGATGCGCCGGAAATCCACGCCGTGATGAGAATAGAAACGCAGATCCTCCACGGCGATGATCGCCTTGACCACGTGGTCGGGTACCTCGGACAAAGGTATGCTGGTACGGTTTTCGAGACTGTGAATCGCCGCAGCCGGTTCGCCCGCGTGGTCGTAAACATGCAGTGTCTGGTCGAGACTGAGTATTTTATCAGCGTCCAGCCTTTCCCAGCTGGGAAAGTCGAGATACCATACGAGCGCTGCGCCCCCGGCGATCGCCGCGATCAGCAGCGTCAGCAGCGCCCCCCGCAGTATCCTTTTTATGATGCCTCTCTTTGCGCGTCTATGTGTATGCGCCATGGTTTCCCTCCGTCACTGACCGTAATTTTTCCAAAACCGAGTCTGTTTATCAATTATTTCGGGAATCATGTATAGTTCCGTATTCAGACAGCCATACTTATAGTGCGGGGGGCAGGGGGTTCGCCAAAGGTAGCCACCCCTCGACAAAACCGGTCAGAGGACTCATTAGGCCAACGTGGAATTAACATGTCGAAGGGGGATGCGGCGATTGTTGACACATATGAGGCAGGGCAAACGGCTCGTCATCAAACTGCAGGGTGAAATCGATCACCATACCGCAGCGGCCATCCGCGACGAGATGGATACACTGATCTGGCGGTATCCGGTCGAGACGCTGATCGTGGATGTCGGAAACGTGACGTTCATGGACAGCTCCGGGATCGGAATACTAATCGGGCGTTACCGTATCATGAGCCGGATGGGGGGAACCCTGCGCGTGCGCGGCGCCCGGGATCAGGTAGATCGGATCCTGGAATTCGCCGGCATCTACAAAATCTGTCAGAAGGAAGCGTGAACACTAATGGGAGAGAAGAAGATGAGGGAGTACATGCAGCTTCATATTTCAAGCGATTCTCGGAACGAATCCTTCGCTCGCGTGGTTGTAGCGGCCTATGCCGCCCGGCTCAATCCGACAGTCGAGGAGATCGCCGATATCAAGACCGCGGTGTCGGAGGCGGTGACCAACGCCATCATACACGGCTACGAGCAGCAGCCCGGCCAGATCGTCGTCGAGGCGTGCATCGAGGCGGACACGCTCCGGGTAGAGGTGATCGACTACGGCTGCGGCATCGACGACGTAGCCCGGGCGATGGAGCCGCTGTATACATCCAAGCCCGGAGGCGAGCGCAGCGGACTGGGGTTCACTGTCATGCAGTCGTTCATGGACGAGCTGGAAGTGCTATCAACGCCCGGCAGCGGCACACGCATTAAGATGGCCAAACGCGTCGCAGCGCGGCAGACGGCGGAAAGAGAAGATGAACAAGAGCAACTTCGATAACCATCACGAACGCACGATGGCCCTCATCGCGCGGGCGCAGCAGGGCGACCGGCAGGCAGAGGGGATGCTCATCGAGGAAAACATGGCGCTCGTACACAGTGTCGCCAAGCGGTTCCGGGACCGGGGCGTCGAGTACGAGGACATATTCCAGATGGGCTGCGTCGGGTTCCTTAAAGCCGTCAAGCGCTTCGACGCAAGCTACAACGTGTGCTTTTCGACCTACGCGGTGCCGATGATAATGGGCGAAATACGCCGGACGCTCCGCGACGACGGCATGGTCAAGGTCAGCCGCTCGATCCGCGAAACAGCCAAAACCATCATGCAGGCCCAGGAAACGCTGCAGTCGCTGCTGGGCCGCAGCCCGACGCTGCAGGAGGTGGCCGATCACTGCGACCTCAAGCCCGAGGAGATCAGCTTCTATCTCGAGTCGCTGGTGCAGCCGCTGTCGATCGACGAGCCGCTTCCCGGCGACGACGGCGCGGCGTTGCGCCAGGGCGACCACATGCCGGGCGTTGAAAACCAGGAGGAAACGACGCTCAATAATATTCTGATCCGCCAGGCCATGAGACAGCTGCCGCCCCGGGAGAAAAGAATCATATATCTTCGCTACTTCAAGGATCAGACCCAAAACGAAATCGCGTCCACGCTGGGCGTGTCGCAGGTTCAGATCTCACGGCTCGAAAAAAAGATACTAAGGAAAATGCGCTGCAGCATGATTTAGCCTGCTGCGTCAGTCATATCTTATTTCATATCCATATTGTTACATAGTGTAGATTTGCTGTCCAAATCCATCCATATCCGGTGAAACGCGGCACCGCGATTGCCGGGCATTTTTTGTGTGCCGCGGCAAATACTAAAGAAAAAAGAGCGGGTGACAGCATGCAGACGGAAAACGCATTGCACAGGAAAAGAAGGCTGAAAAACGCCCTCGCGGCGGTCGTGGCGCTGCTCGTACTGAGCACGGCGGCGCTTGTTATTTACCTAAAGTTCTTTTACAACGGAAACGATGGGCGCAGCGGAACAATACTCATCGAAGCGGGAGCGCAGCGGCATGAAGAACCAAATGAATGAAATCACGCCCCAGCAGTATCAGAAAATGGCCGACCGGGCCAATCCGCCAAGCAAGGTCGCCTACCACTGTCTGATGGCGTTCCTGGTGGGCGGGCTCATATGCGTGATCGGGCAGGTCGTATCCAATATCGGCAAGGCGCTCCTGCAGCTCGACAAGGAAAGCGCGTCCGCCTTCACCGCGATCGTCATGGTATTCCTGGGCGCGACGCTGACGGGGCTGGGCATATACGACCGGATCGGCTCGGTGGCCGGGGCAGGCTCCATCGTACCCATCACGGGTTTTGCCAATTCGATCGTCGCTCCGGCTATCGAGTTCAAACAAGAGGGCTACATCATGGGCACAGGTTCGCGCATGTTCAATCTGGCCGGTCCGGTATTGGTCTACGGGATCAGCGCGTCCATCGTGGGCGGCTTCCTGTATTACCTTCTGAAAGGATAGCGTCATGGCTGCACAGGGCTATTTTGAGCTTAATAACAAGCCGTCCATAATCGCCTGGACATCGGTGGTCGGTCCCAAGGAGGGCCAGGGTCCGCTCGCGAAGTATTTCGACGAAGTGCTTAGCGACGATACGATGGGGCTCCCAAGCTATGAGAAAACCGAGTCCGCGATGATGGGCAAGGCGGCGCGTATGGCGCTTAATAAAGCAGGGCTCGCTGAAGATGACGTCTCGGTGATGCTGGGAGGCGACCTGCTCAACCAGATCATCGGGTCGGGATATGCGGCCCGGGATATGAAGATACCGTTTCTGGGGCTATACGGCGCGTGCTCGACGATGGCCGAATCGCTGCTCATCGGTTCGCTGATACTTTCGGGAGGTTACGGCCAGTACGCGCTGTGCATGACGTCGAGCCACTTCTCGAGCGCCGAGCGACAGTACCGCTTCCCGCTGGAGCATGGGAACCAGCGGCCCCCGTCGGCTCAGTGGACCGTGACCGGATCGGGCGCTACGGTACTGACGACCAACCCACAACTCAAGGGACCGGTAGTTGAGTCCGTCACACTGGGCGCGATCAGCGACAAAGGAATCAAGGACGTCAACAACATGGGCGCGGCGATGGCCCCCGCGGCGGCTGAAACTATCACAAACCATCTCGTCGGGAGCGGCATGACGCCCTCTGACTACGACCATATCATCACCGGCGATCTGGGGCGCGTGGGCAGCGACCTCCTCCTTGATCTGCTCGCTGTCAACGGCGTGGACATTAAGAGCAGGCATTTCGACTGCGGATGCGAGATATACGGCGATATGAAGGGCATAGAGGCGGGCGGCAGCGGCTGCGGATGCTCAGCCGCGGTGCTCAACGGCTATTTCATACCCA
>JAAYXU010000210.1 GCA_012515725.1 Clostridiales bacterium
TGCGGTGATCTCAGGCGTGGCGGTCGGAGCCTCGGTCACCTCGGGTGTCGGGGCAGTCGTTGCCGTGGGGGGGGGTGCGGGCGTCTTTTGGCCGCACCCGAACAGAGCCAGTAACGCTAGCAGCACCGCAATGACTATCGGTATTCGCTTCATTAGAGTTGCGTGTCCTCCTCAAGACGGATTTTCGATGGAAGTATTATACCATATTTATGTCGTATGCGGCAACGAATGGAGAAAAATGGATCATATGGGTCCACGTACTGCATGCAAACGCGTAGCTAGTGTTCGGTCAAAGCCAGTGTTTTTTCCGCACATTTCCCCATTGCCCCGCATATGGTAAAAGGGGAAGTCTGCTCGGGCGTTCGTTTGCAGAGGTGGCTGCCGGGGGATGGGGGAGCGCCCGGTTGCGGCAAATAGGCCCGGGGGGCTGTCCACTATGCGAGAAAGAGGCTGAAACAGGTATGTATGACATATCCGGTTTGCTTGCGCTGCTCAGGGAGATTACGGGCCTTATGGCCTTCGTGTCGGGTCATTCGTCCTTTCCGCTTCCGCTGGAATCCGCAGATGAGCAGGAGTGCATCAGCAGAGCCATTACGGGCAACAAACGGGCGAGGGATCAGTTGGTCGAGCACAATTTGCGGCTTGTCGCGCACGTGTCCAAGAAGTATCAGGCGACGGGATTGGAGATCGACGATCTCATAGGGATTGGGACGATCGGACTTATTAAGGCGGTCAATACATTCAATCACAAGCGGGGCACACAGCTTGCCACATACGCGGCAAGGTGCATCGAGAATGAAATACTGATGGCGATCCGATTTATGAAGAAACGGAAAAACGAAGTGCTGCTGCAGGACCCCATAGGCACCGACGGGGAAGGAAACCAGATATCCCTCATGGATAAACTGGGCAGCGACCCTGATGAGCTCGTCAACCAGGTGGAGACGCGCATACGCCTGAAAAAGCTGGTCGGATATATGCGCGATACGCTCGACCGCCGGGAAAGGGCGGTGCTGGTAGAGCGCTACGGCCTGTGTAACCGAGCGCCCCGGACACAACGGGAGATCGCCCGGGACCTGGGAATATCGCGCTCCTATGTGTCGCGAATCGAAAAGAAGGCGATTCAGAAGCTCGGACAGTGTTTTCTGAGCGAATAAGCGAGATAGCGGGGATACCTACTCCAGCTTGATGAAACGGCCGGCCAGAAGCGGGTATTCTCTGTACGTGCCCGTCACATCGGCGAATATCGTATAATAGCTGCCTTCGGTCAGCCCTCCGTCGGCATTGTATTCGAGCACGATGTACTGCGTCGCCGCCTCGGTACCCACGTCGAAAAGATAGTAGTTCGAAGTTTCGTCGTCCATTTTCTTTACGACGGTACCCTTGCACTCGAATATCCTTCCGATGAGCGCGTTGGTCGATGTGGACAGATAGGGATAGTCCATGGCCCATGCGGACTTCGTGTAGGAAGATATTTCAGGGGTCCGATTGATGCGGTATGTAATCCGGGAAGTACGCCCGTCGGCGCTTTTTATCGTAAGATCGATCAGGTTTTCCCCGTACCGGGTGAACTTGACCGTAAACTTGAAGCGTCCCTCCGCGCTCACGTCGGTGGAGCCGCTTATCTTGGCTTCCGTGGTGATGGTCGCTCCCGGCTCGGTAGCGCCGGAGAAAACGATCGAGCTGTCCTTTGTGCTGCCGGGCGGGTTGCTGTCGAGCTCGAACCGGACTGCCAGCTCAGGCCGGTTGACCTTCAGATCATACACAGCCGGGCGGTGCCCCTCGGTCTCCACGGTGATCCGGATAGTGTTGACGCCCACGGGCTGCACCTCGGCGGTCGTGGTAA
>JAAYXU010000211.1 GCA_012515725.1 Clostridiales bacterium
CGTTTTGATGCTGTGCCTGTCGCAGAGGGGCGACGACCGCGTCGCCCGTACTCATACTAAACGTTCCTCCGATGTTTTTCGGTCCGGCACTAAAACAGAAAAGCGGCGCTGACCGTTTTATAATTTTCTATCGCTGTTTTGCGAAAACTCAAACGATATGCTATAATTTGACTTGGTTAAAAATGAGAATGGCGTTCCGGAAAACCGGACTATAGGGGACAGGAGGAGCGAATGATGATGCGTTGCGAAAACTGGGAGTGGACGAAAAAACGGTTCGAGGCATGGTGGAACCAGTCGAGCCTGGGCCGGCCTATGATGCGCATTATCGCCAAAAGAGAGACGCCACCGGAGATCCCGGAGGAGGAAGAAACGCTCGATCGCAGCCCGGAGGATATCTGGCTGAACGTCGCCGAAAACGCCAGGAAAACGAGGAACAATATCCGAACCCACCGGTATATGGCGGAAGCGTTTCCCGAAATGGATGTGAATATGGGTCCGGGCTCTCTGGCTATTTATCTGGGGTCTGAACCGGTCTTTACTCCCGACACAGTATGGTACAAGCCGGTGATAGACGATTTTAATACTTTCGGACCGCTTCAGTACGATCCCGACAATCTCTGGTGGAAGAAGCATTTAGCGCTGGTCCGGCAGGCGGTTTCTCTGGCTGGCGGGGAATTCATGGTCAACATACCCGACTTGCTGGAAAACGTGGACATACTCTCGGCCATGCGGGATCCACAGAAATTTTGCTATGATCTGATAGATCGGCCCGAAATCATTGAGTCTTATATCAATCAAATCGATGAACTGTATTTTATCTACTATGATGCCATGTACGACGCTGTAAAGACTCCGGACGGGGGCTGCAGTTACACGGCTTTTTGCATATGGGGGCCGGGGAAAACCGCGAAAGTGCAGTGTGATTTCAGCGCGCTGATATCACCGGCGCAGTTCCGCCGGTTCGTGCAGCCTTCCCTGATGAAGCAGTGCCGGAAGCTTAATTACTCCATGTACCATCTGGACGGTCCCGATGCCATCCGGCACCTGGACGCGCTCATGGAGATAAAGGAACTAAACGCGCTGCAGTGGACGCCCGGCGCCGGTCAGCCCGACGGGGGCAGCGAACAATGGCTGCCCATCTACGACAAGGTCAAAAAATCCGGAAAATCCCTGTGGATCAACATCTACGACGGGGATATCCGCGACTGGACGAGGAAGGCGGAGGTGCTGTACCGGCGGTACGGAAGCGATGGGCTATACCTGCTTTTTCCGGTGATGAGCGAAAGGGAGGCCGAGGGACTGCTCAATAAAGCCGAGAAGGAATGGCGCTAATCCAGGTAATTTGACGCTAAATGCACATGATAATACCAGCTGCTCCCTGTATCATACATGGCGTAATGATCAGAACAGTTTATCCAGTCATGCCCATATGATTCATATTCGCGGATGTGCGTGAAAAAATACACGTTGTAGCTGTAGGAAAGTAACCTCAGCTAAGCAGTTTCGCAGTACGCACGTTTCCATAATCATGCGCGGGTACCGTATGTTTCATAGACCATACGCGACGCTTTAGCCCGAATACGGTTGAACTGTGCGATCTATTCGTCTATAATAGGAATAATCCGTCCGGGCGGACAATCCCGGGGCAAGGGAGGAGCATTTGAACCTATGACGCGGACATTCGATGAGATCAACGATAAAATCCGTAGGGGGCAGGTAGCGGTATTCACCGCCGAGGAAGCCGTGGAGATGGCCCGGGAATGCGGCGTGAGCGAAGCCGCGCGTAAAATCGACGTCGTCACATGCGCGACGTTCGGGCCCATGTGCTCATCGGGCGCATTTATTAATTTCGGCCATTCCGATCCGCGCATTCGCATGACGGAAATAACGCTCAATAACGTGCCGGCAAGCGGCGGCCTGGCGGCGGTGGATACATATATGGGCGCGACCGAGCAGTCGCGCACCGAGGGGATGTCCTACGGGGGCGCGCATGTGATAGAGGATCTGATCGCGGGACGCCCGGTGACGCTGCGCGCGTCGAGCCCCGGCACCGACTGCTATCCGCGCCGTTCGTTGGAGGCGACGCTCACCCTTGCGGAGCTTAATCAGGCATACCTGTACAATCCGCGTAACGGCTATCAGAACTACCCGGCGGCCACAAATTCGTCGGGAAGGGCTCTGTATACATATATGGGTACGCTGCTTCCCGACTACGGAAACGTAACCTACTCGACCTCGGGCGAGCTGTCGCCGCTCCTCAAAGACCCGGAGCTTCGCACGATCGGCATCGGCACGCGCGTATTCCTGGCAGGAGCGCAGGGCTATGTCGCCTGGCAGGGAACCCAGTACACGCGCGGCCACGACGCCTACGAGGACGGCGACGACTTTAACGGCGCGACGCTGGCGGTTATCGGCGACATGAAGCGCATGAATCCCCGCTACATCCGCGCCGCGGTATTCCCCCGGTACGGGGTTACGATGTTCGTAGGCCTTGGCATACCGATACCGGTGCTCGACGAGGATCTCATGGACCGGCTTTCCCGGTCCAACGAACGCATTTTCACGCAGCTCGTAGATTACTCGACCGGGCGGCTGTCCCGGCCCACGCTGGGGCGCGTCAGCTACGCGCAGCTTCGCAGCGGAAGCATCAATCTGGCCGGCCGGGTCGTTCCCACGGCGCCGCTGTCGTCGCTCTATATGGCCCGGGAAATCGCGGCGCTATTAAAGCAGGACGTTTCCCGCGGCGAGTTCCTGCTCCAGGAGCCGGTGGAAATGCTCCCGGTCAGCCATCCGATGAATCCGATGGCCGGCGTGAAGGAGGAGAGACTGCCATGAAAACCATCAAAGTCATGATGCGCTTTCCGGCCTCCCAGACCGACAAGCCTGTAACAAGCTATCTCGTACGCGACTACAATCTCGTATTCAACATCCTGCAGGCGCAGATCCACCCCGGTATGCGCGGGGAGCTGACTATGGAGCTGACCGGCTCGGAGGAGGATCTGGCCAACGGCATCGCGTTCCTGCGCGGCGAGCACATCGAGGTAGTCGTCGTCTCCCGCTCGATCGTATGGGACTGCGACTCGTGTGTCCACTGCGGCGCGTGCACCGCCGTATGCCCGTCGGCGGCGCTGTCGCTGGGAAGCGACGGGCTGCTTTCATTCGACGAGAGCAAGTGCGTGCTGTGCGAGCTGTGCGTCAAGTCCTGCCCGCTGTCGGTCATGGCGGTGAACTATACCGAAAACTGACATGGACCGCACGTACCGCCGCACGTACCGCCGACTCCATGGCGGAGAGGGACTTGTGTTCTTCACGGTGCGGGAGCGGGAGAGCGATCTGTCGATCGGCGCGAACCGGCAGCTTGCGCAGCAGGCGCTCGGCGTACTGCGTGCGGGCCGCAGGGACATAGAGGATGAGATCGCCCGCTGTCCGTCCTTCCTGACCGCGCTTGCCCCGCTGCCGCATACGGCAGGCTGCGCTCCGGTCGTTGACGCGATGTACCGCGCCTCGGCTGCGTGCGGCGTGGGCCCGATGGCCGCGGTAGCCGGCGCGCTAGCCTCCCATGTAGGCCGGGCTCTGACGGCGTATTCCCCCGATGTGGTCGTCGAGAACGGCGGCGATGTGTATATATTGAGCCGCATCCCGCGCAGTGTGGCTATCGTGGCCGGAGACTCCCCGCTGTCGCAGCGCGTGGCGCTTCGCGTACCGCCGGGTGAGTGGGGCGTATGCACGTCGGCCGGACGGGTGGGGCCCTCGCTCTCTCTGGGATGCGCGCACGCCGCGGTGATACTGTCGCGCGACGCGGCGCTCTCGGACGCTGCGGCCACGGCGCTTGGCAACCGGATACGCGCGCAGAAGGATCTGGAGCGCTCGGTCGCGTGGGCGATCCAGCTGCCCGGCGTCACGGGCGCGGTCGCGATACTGGGCGACCGGCTCGCCGCGGCGGGAAAAATAGAGCTCGAGCCTGTCTTAACGCAAAAGGAGTGATCGTCTGTGGAGGAGTACGAAGAGAAGGGTATTCCCGTCTATCCGACGCTGATCGCGTCATGCGCCGCCACGATCGCGGCGCTGCTTATAGCCGGAGGCCTGGGAACGCCATGGCTCTGGTTCGTGGCGGGCCTCATCGCGATGCTCTTTGCGATAGGAAGCCTCGTGGTGCGCTCTATGCACCGGGAGGTGATGTCCCGCAGATGGGGCCTTGATATACTGCGCGGATGGGAAAAAACGCTGCTCATACCCGCGCTCGTGCTGTATCCGGCCTCGGCCGCGCTGGGAGCGGCCGACCTGACCCGCGGGCTGTGGTCGATGATGCCATCCTGGACGCTCATCGTCGGTTTCTTCCTGCTGGCTACGGGCTATGTGCTCGTCATACAGGCGCTGCAGGCCGACGCCCCGCACGCGCCCCAGCACTACGGCGAGCAGCCCCGGCCCGACGCGGACAAGGGCGCTTACGACATACTGCGCCATCCGATCGCGCTTGGCGCGATCCTGCTGGGGCTGAGCCTTCCGTTTCTGCTGCATTCGGCGGTCGCGCTCATACCCGCCGGACTGCAGACGATACTGCTCGTAGCCTACGTGTCCCGCGAGGACAACTGGCGCTTCCACGAGTACGAGTGGTACTACGAATACACCCGCAAAACGCCGTACCGACTGATCCCGCTCATATGGTAGCCCGTATTACGCAGTAACGCATACCGGCGGAAGTGAACCGCCAGTTGCCCGGCGTGATTCCTGCGTCCGTATACGCGCGTCCATTCGACCGGGATTATATCGCGGCTAACGTGGCGTGCATATAACTCGACTGTCTGTAACCGCCGGGTACAATTCTCCATTTTCGATTCAGTCAAAAGAGATGCGCTAGAATATCCTGAATCCGCATACAAAGTGGCTCTTCCAGTACGAGGAGCTCCAGATGCCGCTGCGCGTGACGACCTCGCCCCGGCCCGACGACGCGTCGATCATCCGGCCGTTTCCCATGTAAATCGCGACATGACCTCTAAAGACGAGTATATCGCCGCGCTTCAGGTCGCCGGTGCGCGTGATTTTGCGGTACTTCGCGGACTGGCTCCAGGCCTCGGACGTCATGTATCCCTGATTGACCCCCGCGCGGTTCAGGCAGTAGTAGACGAATCCCGAGCAGTCGAACGAGCCGGGGCCCTTCGCGCCCCACACATACGGGCAGCCCAGCTTGGACTGGGCGATGGACAGGAAGTCCTCGATCCTGCTGTCTGCTGCCGACGACGAAGAGGAGGAGGAAGAAGAGGAGCCTGTGCCGCCCGAGCCGCTTGCCGCCTTCTTCGCGCCCGAAGAGGTCAGCTTCGTCATCGTCTGGCGTCCCACGGTTCCGTCGACCGACAGGCCGTTTCTTTTCTGAAAGGCTTTGACCGCGCTTTCGGTCTCCGAGCCGAAGTACCCGGTGACATTTTTCATATACCCGAGGTTTTTAAGTCGCGTCTGTATATTCCGCACGTCGTCGCCGCTCATTCCGAACACGAGCGCGTTGGCTCTGGCCGAGCCCGACTTGAGAAGGCTTACGGTCTTTGGGCCCAGGAATCCGTCGGCGATGAGACCATTGAGCTCCTGGAAGCGCCGCACGGCGGCCACGGTGTCCTTTCCGTATACGCCGTCGGGCGTTGTGGTCAGATACCCCAGGTTCTTCAGGTATTTCTGAAAGGATTCAACCTCGTCGCTGCGCTCGCCGTATTTGAGGAAATATGCCTTCGCCTGGGTGCTGTAAAGAAGCTCGCGGGTTTTGCGGCCCACCTTTCCGTCGACCGTGAGGTTATTGTACTGCTGGAATAGCCTGACGGCCTGCTCGGTCAGCTCTCCGAAAAAGCCCGTGACATCGTCCATATAGCCCAGCTCGCGCAGCCTGCTCTGCAGCTCAGTCACGTCGACGCCCTTTGCCTCAAGCATGACCGTATAGTTCTGCGCGTCGCGCCCCCTGAGCAGCTCGTACGTCTCCATACCCACCCTGCCGTCCTCGTCAAGGCCGTGCTGGCGCTGGAAGAGGAGCAGCGCCTGCTCGGTCACGGGGCCAAAGTAATCTGTAGGCTCGTCGTGCTCCATATATCCAAGATCCATCAGGCGCTCCTGTATCTGCGCGACGACCGGCGCGCTGACACCCTGCCGCAGCACGGTGTTCTCAGGATGCGGCGCGGGAGTGGGTGTGGGATCGGGCGTCGGGGTCGGAATCGGTGTGGGTGACGGAGTCTGCGGCGCGGGAGACGCGGTCGCGGCGGGCGTCTGCGCTGAATTGATAGCGGCGTCCCGAGGCGACGCGCCCGACGCGGCGGCGGCGATGATCGGCGGCGCGGCGCACACGAGTACGGCCAGCGCGACAAGAGAGGCGCGCAGTGGTCCAGGCGCGCGCAGACGAGGGGGGAGCAGCGCGAAAAAGGGCGCAAGAAACGCTCTGAGTCTCGTCAGCAGGGGCTTTAACCGCGCCGCCTGCGAGGGCAGCCAGAAAAGCAGCGCCAGGAACCCGATAGCGAGTCTGCCGACCCGACTCAGAAGCGAACTCCAGGCTCCGCGGGAAGGAGAAGCAGCCTTTTTGCGCCCGCGCGGAGACGATGCTATTCTGTTTTTTCGATTCCCGGAGTCGCGAATCAATGAAATGCAATCCTTTTTTCGGATTTACGCACATATTTCAATCGCGGATAATATGCGCTTTTTAGGTTTTCATTGTAGCATAAAAGCGCGCGGTACGGCAAGTAAGGCCCGAAAGGCGGAATTTATTATTAATGCAGTAATAGTATTGTAAGGGAAAAGCGGGGGGCAATGTAATGATAAAGCGAATATCTTTTATAACAATAATTATCTTAATTTTGGGTTCTCTTTTATATAAACTGCGCTAAATACGGGAAATAAGCCTCCGGAACAATCAACTCAGTCAACGTCATTAATGTTGAAAGACCTAATGGATACAGGACATTCTTTTTCACAGTGACGCTTCAAATAAGCCCTTATACAGGGCCGCATATCAGTGTTGGGCTTGATAATATAACTGTTGCGATAAACGGTTCGGGAAATGTAAGTATTGAAAAGTATGAACATATAGAGAGCTTCAATCTGCCGCCTCACTACGAGCATATCATTAAAGGCCACCCCAAAAACTCTCAATAAACCGCCAAAAGCTTAACATACCCAAAATGGCGGATTGCAAAGCTCAGTGCGCGAAATTAACTGCCGATCCGCTTTGCCATCCAGATATCGGGTTTGCCGATGCCGTTCGCGTCGGGAATAACGCCCACGATTTTGTATCCGATCCTCTGATAGAATGAAAACGGATGTCCGCGCAGATTCCTGATGCTTTTTATCTTTTCAAACGTATCGGTATACAAATCCGTATTGGACAGCGACGTTTTTCCAAACTCATCGTCGGTCCCGAGAAACATCGTAATACAGCCCTTTTGCGCGGCCGCCTCCTCGAGCGCCGCCACAAGCGCGGTTCCGATACCCCGACCTCGAAACTCACTGCTCACAGCGAGAGGATGAAGCTCCCATCCCGTCACTCCGTATTGCGGCATCGCGCCCGCAAGGCCGATGAGATGCCCGTTTTCTACCGCGATGTACGATAGTTTCCCATCCTCGAGTATTTCGCGGATTTCCTCGTATGCGCAGTCCGCGTA
>JAAYXU010000212.1 GCA_012515725.1 Clostridiales bacterium
GATAAGCTTGGCATAAATAACGTACAGATTATTAACAGCTCTGGTGCCGAAGCCCAGCAGGATGTCTTCCATATACATTTTCATATCGTGCCCAGAGAAGAAGGAGATGGCCAGGACATTAACTGGACTACACACAAGGAATGGCGCGATAAGTTTGATGATTTATTGAATAAACTCAGTGAATAGATTAAACGCTGCTGTTTCTGATATTGACATTCAATTCCGGGTAAAATATAATGAAGGAGAACTTGCAGGATGACGGGGATCAGTAGTCCGGTAAACCCATCGGAAAGAGACGGCGCATCGCAGGCTGAGAGTGCGCCGGGTGAGGCCCGGATGAATACCGCCCCCCGACTGCGGCGGCTGGGTCCGTTATAGCCCGTCAGAGTGGTTTTAGGCAATAAGGGTGGAACCGCGGGTACGATGCCCGTCCCTTTAAGGGGACGGGCTTTTTGTATATAAAAGCAGGGGAGTGATTACTTGTGAACATGAAGCTCAAAGACGGATCGGTCCGGGAATACGCGCAGGGGACCGCCGTAATTGACATCGTGCGCGAACTCAGCGAGGGACTCGCACGCAAAGCCGTGGCCGCAGAGCTGGACGGCAGAATCGTGGGACTGACCACGCCACTCACAGACGACGGAGCGCTCAACATACTCACGTTTGACGATGAGAAGGGACGCGATGTCTACCGCCATACCGCCGCCCATATCATGGCGCAGGCCGTCAAAAGGCTGTACCCGGACGTGAAGCTGGCCATAGGCCCCGCCATCGAAAACGGGTTCTATTACGATTTTGATACCGAGCGGCCCTTCTCGGTCGAGGACTTCGAGGCGATCGAGACCGAGATGAAGAAGATCATCGGCGAAAAGTTACCCATCGAGCGCTTCGAGCTTCCCCGGGAAGACGCCCTCGCGCTGGTCGAGCAGATGAACGAGCCCTACAAGGCAGAGCTCATCCGGGACCTTCCTGAGGATGCGGTCATATCATTCTACCGGCAGGGCGAGTACACAGACATGTGCGCCGGGCCGCATCTTCCCGATACGGGAAGGGTGAAAGCGACTAAGCTCCTGTCGGTGGCGGGCGCGTACTGGCGGGGCAGCGAAAAGAACAAGATGCTGCAGCGCATATACGGTACGGCCTTCGACGACCGTAAGGAGCTTAAGGCCTATCTCGACCGTATCGAGGAGGCAAAAATGCGGGACCACCGCAAGCTGGGCCGCGAGCTCGACCTTTTCAGCATTCTCGACGAGGGACCGGGATTCCCGTTCTTCCATCCCAAGGGCATGATCGTGCGCAACCTGCTTGAGGATTACTGGCGCAGGATTCATACCGAGGCGGGATATCAGGAGATCAAGACCCCGATCATGCTCAACCGTGAGCTGTGGATGCGCTCAGGGCACTGGGAGCACTACCGGGAGAATATGTATACGAGCGTCATAGACGAGACGCCCTTCGCGATCAAGCCCATGAACTGCCCCGGCGGCATGCTGCTCTACAAGCGCCGTAAGTGGTCGTACCGCGATCTGCCGATGCGCGTGGGGGAGCTGGGCCTTGTGCACCGCCATGAGCTTTCGGGCGCGCTGCACGGACTCATGCGCGTGCGCTGCTTTACTCAGGACGACGCCCATATATTCATGCGCGAGGACCAGATGATCGACGAGATAAACGGCGTCATCGACCTCACCACATCAGTCTACGACGTGTTCGGGTTCAAATATAATCTGGAGCTGTCGACGCGGCCCGAGAACTCGATGGGCAGCGACGAGGCGTGGGAGATGGCGACCGGTACGCTGCGGGAGGCACTGAACCGGAAGGGACTGCCCTACAAGATAAACGAGGGAGACGGCGCTTTCTACGGGCCGAAAATCGACTTCCATCTGGAGGACTCGATCGGGCGGACCTGGCAGTGCGGAACGATACAGCTTGATTTCCAGATGCCCGAGCTTTTCGACCTGACCTATACCAACGAGCGGAACGAAGAGGTGCGGCCGGTCATGGTGCACCGGGTCATATACGGCTCCATCGAGCGCTTCATCGGCATACTCACCGAGCACTTCGCGGGCGCGTTTCCGCTGTGGCTGTCGCCCGAGCAGGTGCGCGTCCTGTCCATCACCGACCGCGTGGACGACTATGTAAAGGAACTTATAGGAAAACTGCGGGCCGCCGGACTGCGCGCGTCCGCGGACCTGCGAAACGAAAAGATAGGCTTTAAGATACGGGAGGCCGTCACGGAGCGTATACCCTACATGCTGGTCGTCGGCGACAATGAAATGGGGGAGGGGACTGTCGCGGTGCGCCGACGCGGCCAGGGCGATATTGGATCGATGCGCTGCGATGAGTTTATCGCGATGGCTTGTCGCGAGAATGACGGCAAGGCGATATAAAACGCTGACGGATGACTTTTGAGACTTGCGGCCCGGCGAGTACCGCGCGCCGGGC
>JAAYXU010000213.1 GCA_012515725.1 Clostridiales bacterium
GGTATCGCGATACTGTCGAAGCTGGCCCGTCGTACTACGCCCACATAGGGATTTCCGAGGAAATTGCCAAGGCCCGTGCCGAATATCGTGAGCGCCAGACCCGATACCACCTGGTTCGTTTTGAGCGTGATGGACAAAAACGCGTGTATGAGCGCCATGAGTCCCCCACCCACCAGCGCCGCAAGTACGCCGACCAGCAGGTTCCCCGTCAACTGTACCGCGATGAATCCGAATACCGCGCCCACCATCATCATACCCTCGACGCCCAGATTCATGACGCCCGCGCGCTCGGAAAGTATCTCACCCAGGCACGCGAGCAGCAGTATGGTTCCCGCCGCCACGGTAGCCGAGAGTATACCTGTCGCCATAGTAAGTCCGCTCACCGCGCCGCCTCCTTCCTCACGATACGGATCTCATACCGCGTCAGCGCGTCGAACCCCAGCACGAAGAAAAGTATGATACCCTGTATGAGCGTCGCCACCGCGTAGGGAATGCCCAGTATCTGCACATATCCGCCACCCACCAGCAGCGCCGCCATGAAGACCGACATGACTACAAGTCCTATGGGATTAAGGCGCGCCAACCACGCGATGATTACGGCGGTAAAGCCGTATCCGGCGGATATGTTCATCTCCAGCCGGTGCGCGATGCCCGCCAGCTCGCTAACCCCGGCCAGCCCCGCGACCGCGCCCGAAACGCCCAGCACAAGCAGCATGTTAAGCGTCAGGTTCATGCCCGCATAGCGCGCAGCTGATGGACTCTCACCGATCGTGCGCACCTCGAACCCCCACTTGGTCCTTCCGATCACGAACGCGTATACGACGGTCATGATAAGCCCAATAAGGAGCCCCATATGGATGTATGTCCCCGGTATGGCGGGAAACCAAGCGTTCCGGCCGATGGGCGGCGCGATCGGGAATCCCTTGCCCGCCGGGTCTTTCCATACGCCCAGTATCATGTACTGCAGCAGCATGAGCGCCACATAGTTGAGCATCAGCGTCATGATGGTTTCGCTGACGCCCATAAGCGCCCGGGGCAAAGCGGCCAGCAGCGCCCATACCATACCCGCCAGCATGCCTGCGGCGATCATAAGCAGTATGAGCGGAACCGCGGGAATGTCCGGAAATGCCAGCGCTACCGCGTTAGCCGCGAACGCGCCCATGGCGAGCTGTCCCTCCGCGCCGATATTCCACATCTTCATACGGAAAGCATAGGAAACAGCGACAGCGCACAGGAGCAGCGGTATAGTTTTGGTGAGCGTGTCCATTATGCCGTAGCGGCTCAAGAAGGTGCTGATGAATATCCCCTGTAGAACTCGCGCGATTTTGGCGGGCGAATAGCCCAGTATGAGAAGGAGAACCGCCGTCGCAGTTATCGCGGCGACGATCGCAAGGATACGGATAGTGAGTATGTTCCCCGAGGAGCCCTCCATACGCTTTTTAAAAGTGACTGAATACTTCATGGCGGGCCTCCTTTTCCAGCGATGTTCCCATCATCATCATGCCGATCTCCAGAAGCTGCGCCTTTTCGCGGGGCATGATCCCTGTAACGCGGCCCTGGCAGAGCACCATCACCCTGTCGCTGTACTTGAGCAGCGCGTCGATATCCTCGGATATGAACAGTATCGCGCATCCCTTTTGCTTCTGCTCGAGCATCAGACGGTATACCATCTCGGCTGCGCCGATATCGAGGCCCCGGATCGGATAGGACAGTATGAGCGCCTTTGGGTTGGCGGCGATTTCACGGGCGAGCAGCAGCTTTTGCAGATTACCACCCGACATCATGCGCACCGGGGCTGCGGGACTGGCGGAGACAATGCCGTATTGGGCTACCACGCTGCGGACGCGCTCGGTGGTGCTGCGGTACGACAGCAGCATGCCCCGGCTTTTGTGGTAATCCCGGAGCATCAGGTTGTCCGCCATGCCCATATTGCCCACAAGGCCCGTCCCCAGCCTGTCCTCGGGCACGAATGCCAGTCCGGCGTCCTGCGCGGCCCGCGGGCCCCTGTTAGTGATGTCATGCCCGTCCATCCTCACGACGCCCTGCGCCAACGGACGTAGCCCCGAAAGCGCCTCCCCCAGCTCGCGCTGTCCGTTACCGGCCACACCGGCGATGCCCAGTATCTCCCCGGCGTGCAGTGTAAAGCTGACCTCCGACAGGGCGTCGACGCCCTTGTCGCCCCTGACCGTCAGACCTCGCGCCTCCAGGAGCGGCGGGCCTCCGGCCGCGGCGGGTGGAGCTCCCTCCGAGTTAAGCTCCTCCCCCACCATCATGCGCGAGAGGCTCGCGTAGTTGATGTCCTGCTCGTCCACGGTTCCTACCAGACGCCCTTTTCGGAGCACCGTCACGCGGTGGGCGATCTCGACCACCTCTACAAGCTTATGGGTGATAATGATGATCGTGCAGCCCTGCCGGGCCATCTCGCGGAGCGTATCGAAAAGCCTGAGCGTCTCCTGGGGCGTCAGCACCGCAGTAGGCTCGTCCAGTATCAGTATGTCGGCCTTTCGGTAGAGCGCCTTGAGTATCTCGACCCGCTGCTGCTCGCCGACCGAGAGCTGCCA
>JAAYXU010000214.1 GCA_012515725.1 Clostridiales bacterium
GGAATTCGACTTTGTGGAATGACGGAGGTCAATATGACGGCAAAACAGCGCGCGGCGCTCCGCTCCATGGCAAACACGCTCGACCCGGTGCTGCACATCGGCAAGGAGGGCATCAGCGACAACCTCGTCAAGCAGGCGTGGGACGCGCTCGAGGCGCGGGAGCTGATCAAGGCGACCGTGCAGAAAAACGCGCCGTTCGACGCGCGCGAGGCGTGCCAGCAGCTCTGCGACAGGGTGCACGCCGAGCCCGTGCAGGTCATCGGCAGCCGGTTTGTGGTCTACCGGCAGGCGCGGGAGAACTCGAGGATCAAGCTCGAGGATTTGTGAAAAAAGCCGGCCGCGGCGCGCAGCGCCACGGGAAAGGCTGCGCCTGCGGCTTTTGCAAACCCGACCCGACGAAAGATTTAGCTCGCCGCCGCGCGCCCTCTTTATGCGGTATTGCCATAAAAACCGGTTCTGAAATTGCGGGACGAAAATGTTTGACTTCGCGCAGATTTTAATATATAATTAATATGGGTGAGCGGTATGCGAGATTTTTCGGCACGGTACGGGAGTTGAAGATGGCGCGCCCATTTTCCTGATACACGTGATGAACCCCATGTCCGGCACGATCTTCCTCGCCTTGTTTGGTTAGTTGCACCGACAGCGGAAGTGGAGGTAGAAGCGCATGATGCAGGAATCCTATGTCATTTCGTCGCCCATGAATCCGGCCATTACCATGAAGGTGACGCCGGGGCACTTTGCCACGAGCAACTCGCACATCAGCCACTATCTGGATGTGAGCACCCTCAGGACCAGCGCTTTGGTGGCCAGAGAGGTGGCGCGCAGCTTCGCCGGGAAATTTCTGACAAGCACAGAGGTCAACACCATCATTTGCATGGAAAACACCGAAGTAATCGGCGCCTACCTTGCCGAAGAACTGCTCAAGGATGGACTCATGGTGTTCAACAGAGGAGCCGAAATCCGCGTCATGACGCCGATTCAGAGCGTGGGCGGGCAGCTCATTTTCCTGCCCAGCGCGCGAAAGTACATCGAGGGGAGGAACGTGATCCTACTGCTGTCTTCGGCGTCCAGCGCGAAGACGGCCTCGCAGGCGCTGGAATGCCTTACGTATTACGGAGGGCGGTTGGTGGGCATACTCGCGCTGTTTTCAGCGGAGCCATCGGTTCTCGGCCACGAGATATTTTCAATATTCACGGATGCCGACATAGACGGATACTATTCTGCCCGCGCGGAACAATGCGAGTTGTGCAAGGCTGGGCATGGTCTGGATGCGATTGTGACCAACCGCGGATATACCGAATTGTAGGTTGACGTGTTGGGTAAGCGCTGATTTATTCGGCGGCGGGATCGCCGGTTGCTTTTCCGCCCCCACAAGGTTGGTTTCCCTTTGGGAAACCAAGTCGCTGCGCGACCGTTCAATCGAACGCCGCTGTCGCTCATCCGGTCGCCGTAGCGCTGCTACGGCTCCCTTCTGGCTCCGTGTGAGGACGAAAAATCACCTCGGCGCTCCACCACCTCATTAAATCAGCGCTCACTTAGTACACATAATCAAGGAGGGAATCATAATGACAGGTCGGCAAGCTGGCGGAAATACCTATACCAAGGCGGACATCGAAAAGAATAAAACCATGGCGGGGCTCTCCTATCTGCTGTTCTTCCTGCCGCTGGTGGCCTGTCCCGAATCCAAGTACGCCAGATTCCACGCCAATCAAGCACTGCTGCTCTGGATCGTAGGGATCGCGGGAAATATCGTATTGAGCATCATTCCGGTAATTGGTTGGGTGCTGTGTACAATATTCGGCATTGGCGTGCTGGCGTTGGCCATCTTCGGGCTGTCAAACGGCTTTGCCGGGAAAGCAACGAGGTTGCCCGTCATCGGAGCATTCGATATTTTGAAATAGACCGGAGTCGCGCCGGGTCTTTTCGCGCACGGCGGTCCGTTCAAATCTTCGGTTTGAACGGACCGGTCGCGCTGCGACTTTGATTGCCTTCGGCAATCAAACCTCACTTTGCCGCTCTCCGCTCAACGTAGCGCTGCTACGCCTCGCTCCGGCTTCTACTACCCCACCAACTTAGATTGTGTCGACAATAGATATGTGCTATAATGGAGAAAAGAGGAAAACCGGAGGAGACTTTTCATGGAAGCATCATATCACCGGCATGACATCACAGACAAAGCGTGGGTGTTGATTGAACCGCACACCATCGGGAACAAGGGGACGTGGGGTGGGAATGCGCGAGATACCCGGCAGTTTCTCAACGCGGTATTCTGGATACTACGCACGGGTGCGCCATGGCGAGACTTGCCGCCGGATTACGGGAATTGGAATACAGTGCAACGCCGTTTTTGCCGCTGGCGAGACAAGGGGATTTGGGAGAAACTGTTGGAAGCCGTGATTGATGAACCGGATTTCGAATGGCTGATGATTGACGCCAGCCACGTGAAGGTGCATCCACACGCGGCAGGAGCGGAGGGCGGCAATCAGGAGATGAGCCGGACAAAAGGGGGCTCAACACCAAGATACATCTGGCCGTGGATGCGCATGGTATGCCGGTCCGAATCTTTATTACGGAGGGTACCGCGGCGGATTGCGCGCATGCTGGCCGACTGATCGAAGGAATCAATGCAGAAGTCCTGCTCGCCGATCGCGGCTACGATACGGATATCATTGTCAGCCAGGCTCAAGCGGCAGGGATGCAGGTGGTGATTCCGCCTAAGAAAAACCGCAAGGTGCAGCGTGAATACGACCACGATCTATACAAACTTCGTCATTTGGTCGAGAATGCCTTCCTGCACCTCAAGCGCTGGCGAGGTATCGCCACCAGATACGCCAAACACTCCGCTTCTTTCCTCGCTGCACTCCAGATCCGCTGTGTCGCCATCTGGATCAATATCCTGACTTAACTATTGTCGACAGTGTCTA
>JAAYXU010000215.1 GCA_012515725.1 Clostridiales bacterium
ATCTACATCATCGACCTGCAGAAGACTGTCAAAAAAATCGACGCGGCCTATAACTTCGTTCGCGAGATTTCGCAGAACGGAGGAACAATCCTGTTCGTTGGCACGAAAAAGCAGGCGCAGGAGTCCATCAAGTACGAGGCTTCCCGCTGCGGCATGTTCTATGTGAACCAGCGCTGGCTGGGCGGCACGCTGACCAACTTCGCAACTATCCGCAAGCGGATCGAGCGCCTGCAGGAGCTCTATGATATGGAGACCAAGGGTCAGTTCGAAGTACTGCCCAAGAAGGAAGTCATAAAGCTCGTTGCCGAGCGCGAAAAACTTGAGAAAAACATGGGCGGTATCAAGGATATGAGCCGTCTGCCCAGCGCGATGTTCATCGTGGATCCCCGCAAGGAGCACCTGGCCATCGCCGAAGGGCGCAAGCTCGGCATTCCGATCGTGGCTATCGTGGACACGAACTGCGACCCTGACGAGGCCGACTACATCATACCCGGTAACGACGACGCGATACGCGCTGTTAAGCTCATTTCTTCCTACATAGCAAACGCCGTGCTGGAAGGCCGCCAGGGCGAGCAGATGGAGGATGAAAGCGTCAATAATGAGGAATCCGTCGAGTCCGTCAATGAAGTAGAAGCGGACGATTCGAAGCCGGAAACGGACGGCGGGGAAGTGGAAGCAACGCTCTAGAGGGCAGACCGGAATTGTCATACGGAAAGGGGAGGCGCGCGCGTTTCCCCTTTTAATGAGATAGGAGGCAGATATAGTGTTTACCGCACAGGATGTTAAGGCGCTGCGTGATCTGACCGGCGCTGGTATGATGGACTGCAAAAAAGCGCTCGTCGAGGCTAATGGGGACAGCAAGCGCGCACAGGAGATACTTCGGGAGAAAGGTCTGGCGGCCGCGCAGAAGAAATCCGGGCGCATCGCCGCCGAAGGCATCGTCGAGTCCTATATTCATATGGGCGGCAAGATCGGCGTGCTGGTCGAAGTCAACTGCGAAACCGACTTCGTTGCCAAGACCGACGAGTTTAAAGCGTTCGTGCGCGATATCGCGATGCAGATCGCGGCGGCCAATCCCCGCTACGTCTCGTCAGGGGAAGTGCCTGAGGACGTCGTGGAAAACGAGCGGCGCGTACTCAAGGCGCAGGCGATGAACGAGGGTAAGCCCGAGAAAATCGCTGAGAAGATGCTGGAGGGCAGGCTCAAGAAGTTCTACAAGGATATATGCCTGCTGGATCAGCCATTTATACGCGATCCCGACAAAAGCGTCCAGACGCTGCTTACCGAGACGATCGCCAGGATCGGCGAGAATATCAGCATCCGCCGGTTCACCCGGTACCAGATGGGAGAGCAGCTCGAGAAACGAAGCGACGATTTTGCGCAAGAGGTTATGGGCCAGATGAAGTAGAATCCATCCGAAGGAACACGAGGAACGTGTTCCTTTTTTTTAGAATAAGGGGGAGACGATATGCCTGATAATAAACGTATCATGATCAAGCTCAGCGGAGAGGCGCTGGCGGGGGAGAAGGGGTTCGGCATCGCGCTTAATGAGGTCACGGCGATCGCCCGGAGCATCGGGGAGACCGCTGAGCTTGGTGTGGAAATCGCCATTGTGGTCGGCGCGGGAAACATATGGAGAGGCAAGCTGGGAAAGGGTATGGACCGCGCCACCGCTGACCATATGGGGATGCTGGCGACCACGATCAACGCGCTGGGCCTGCAGGACGCGCTGGAGAGCCACGGCGTGGCCACCCGGGTACAGACTGCCGTAGAGATGCGGCAGTTCGCCGAGCCCTATATACGTCGCCGCGCAATGCGCCACCTGGAGAAGGGCCGCGTCGTGATATTCGCATGCGGAACCGGAAACCCGTACTTCACGACCGACACGGCCGCCGCGCTGCGAGCCGCCGAGATCGAGGCGCAGCTCATACTCAAGGCCACGCGTGTCGACGGCGTCTATACGGCCGATCCCGAGAAGGATCCCGATGCGCGTTTGTATACGTCCATCAGCTACATGGACGTTATACAAAAGGGTCTGCGGGTCATGGACACGACCGCGATTTCGCTGTGTATGGAGAACAAAATACCCATCCGGGTATTTAATATGGACGACAAGAGAAACATAATAAGGGCCGCAACAAGGGGCGATATAGGAACACTCATCGCGCCCGACATCAAAACCGAGCTTAAATGAGCGCCATATACGGTTGTGCAAAATGGGAAAATACATTACAATAGGGATACCAATCAAAGGAGGTATACCCGATGGACAGCAAGGATTACTTGAAGGTGTCCGAAGAAAAGATGGGAAAGACCATCGATGTATTCAGGCACGAGCTGGCCTCCATGAGGGCCGGAAGAGCCAATCCCCAGATACTGGACCGCATCACGGTGGATTACTATGGTTCCCCGACGCCGCTTAACCAGCTGGGGAACATATCCGCTCCCGAGCCCCGGGTCCTTCTCATATCGGTTTGGGATCAGTCTGTGGTCAGCGAAATTTCGAAGGCGATCATGAAATCCGACCTGGGCATGAATCCTATCGTTGACGGTAAAGCGATCCGCCTCATCATACCCGAGCTCACCGAGGAGCGCCGCAAGCAGCTTGTGAAGCTCGTTCACAGGAGCGGGGAAGACGCGAAGGTGGCGATCCGCTCCATACGCCGCGACGCGATCGAGCAGCTCAAGAAGCTGCAAAAGGAAGGCGCGGTTACCGAGGACGATATGCGCCGCGACGAGAAGGAAGTGCAGAAGATCACCGATAACCACGTCAAGATCATTGACGATTTGATCCGCGCCAAGGAAAAGGAAATCATGGCGGTGTAGCCGTGGAGCGACTGACAGGGATGGAACTGGGCGCAGCGCTCCGGGAGCTTTCGCGACTGGGCGCCCAGCGTGTTCATCTGGTGCTGAGCGCCGACCGAAAAAGCGTCTCCTACCCGCAGTGGCGGCTGATCCGGGCGCAGACCGTTCCCGGAGGCGTACGGTTGCTGGCTTGCCGCTTTCCGAGGCCCCGCGCTACGCGGGATGAGGCGAAAAACAGCGAGGCGGTCGCGGGCACGCGGCCGCCCGGCGTGTAGCAGGAGGCGCTCTGTTGGCACTATCCACCAATGACGAGACTGCCGGAGCAGCAGGACTCACCCACGTACCCGCCCACGTAGCCATCATCATGGACGGCAACGGGCGGTGGGCGAAGGCGCGGGGGCTGCCCCGTTCAGCCGGCCACCGGGCCGGAGTCGAGGCGATCCGCAGCGTGATCCGCAACAGCGACGCTTGGGGCGTGCGGGTCTTGTCGCTGTATGCGTTCTCCACCGAGAACTGGAAGCGGCCAAGGGACGAGGTCGGCGTGCTCATGAGCCTGCTGGTCGAGTTCCTCAGGCGGGAGATCGACGAGCTTGACCGCAAAAACGTCCGGATCCGATTCATGGGAGACGTCGGGCGTTTTCCGCAGGTATGCCGCGAGGCTATCGCCGACGCGCTGGCCAGGACGCAGGACAATACCGGCCTGACCGTAAATATCGCGCTCAACTACGGAGGACGTGACGAGCTGGTCCGCGCGGCGCGCGCCCTGATGGCCGAGGCCGCGGACGGCCGCATGAGGCCCGAGGACGTCACAGAGGAGACCCTGTCGGAGCACCTCTACACCCGGGGTCTGCCCGATCCGGATCTCGTGATACGCACGAGCGGAGAGATGCGGCAGAGCAATTTCATGCTCTATCAGGCCTCCTACGCGGAATGGGTTTATACGCCGGTTCTTTGGCCGGACTTTGGGGAGACCCAGTATCGTGACGCGATACTGGAGTATCAGGGCAGATATCGGAGATACGGAGATGTGGGCGAGGAGATCTGATAGCAACGGTATGATTAGCCGCTATGTGCTGGGCGTGCTGCTTTTCGCGATGGCGCTGGTGGTTATCGCGGTGCGCGGCCCGCTGCTGGCTGTGGCGTTTTACGCGTTCCTCATCACGGCGCAGCTTGAGATGTACCTGGCGCTGCGAAGGGCGTCGCTGCAGCCCTGCATGTGGGCATGCATGCTGTTTGCGGCGCTTATCTATCCGTTTTATCTGTGGAAGGGCCTTCCGGGCGTCGTGACTCTCTTTGTCGTGCTGTCCACAGTCAATCTCGTATGGGCGATATTCCTGCCCCAGCGTAAGTACCTCGATATCATGGCGTCGATGCTCCTTATGATCTATCCGGTCTGGCCGCTGTTCCTTCTTATACTCATCAGCCAGATGGGTTCGGGCAAAGTATCGACGATCGCGCTGGGCATTGCGGTATTCAGCCCGGTCGTCACAGACATATTCGCTTATTTCGTGGGGCGGTATTTTGGACGCCATAAGCTCAGCCCGCTCATCAGCCCCAAGAAGACACTGGAGGGGGCGCTGGGCGGACTGGTGCTCAGTTCGCTCATCATATCTATCGCGGGTTGGTTTGTGTTCCGATACTATACGCAGGAAGTGGAATACTATCACTATATCGTACTCGGGTTTCTGTGCAGCATATTCGCGCAGGCGGGCGACCTGACCGCGTCGGCCATCAAGCGCTTCTCGGGCATCAAGGATTTCGGCAATGTGCTTCTGGGTCACGGCGGCGTACTCGATCGGATCGACAGCATACTACTGGGCGCTGTGGCGGTGTACGGATATTTTTCGCTGTTTATCATATGATTGGGAGAGGAACGAGTACGAATAGACTGCTCGTATTGGGATCGACCGGCTCGGTGGGCGTGCAGGCGCTCGAGGTGGCCGCGTCGGATCCGGATGAATATACCGTCGAAGGACTGGCCGTGGACCGGAACACCGCGCTTCTTGCAGAGCAGGTGAAGCGATTCCGGCCCGATAAGGTGGCGATACGCGACCGCGCGGCGGGGGAGGCATTCCGCAGCGCGTATGGCGACCGCGTCCGGGTGTATGTGGGGGATGACGCGCTGACGGCGCTGTGCCGCGACGCACGCGCCGAAATCGCGGTCGCGGCCGTGGTGGGCATAGCGGGACTTCCGGCGGTGCTCATCTGTATAGGGCGGGGCATGGCTGTCGCACTCGCCAACAAAGAGGCGCTGGTGGCGGGCGGCGCGCTCGTCATGGACGCTGCGCGTCGCGCGGGCGTAGAAATATTGCCGGTGGACAGCGAGCATTCGGCAATATTCCAGTGCCTGCAGGGGCCGTACGCCCGGCAGGAGATCGCTCGCATACTGCTTACCGCCTCGGGCGGCCCCTTCCGGGGCATGGGCCGGGAGCGGCTGTCGACGGTGACTGCGGCCGACGCGCTGAACCACCCGACATGGCGAATGGGCGCGAAGATCACCATCGACTCAGCCACGCTCATGAACAAGGGGCTGGAGGTCATCGAGGCGCATCATCTTTTTGGGCTGCCGCCCGACCGGATCGACGTGCTGGTGCATCCCTCGAGCGTCGTGCATTCGCTGGTCGAGTTCCATGACGGAGCAATTCTGGCCCAGATGGGCGTGCCCGATATGGCCGTGCCCATCCGGTACGCGCTCTCGTGGCCTAAAAGGAGGGCCGACGGGAGCCGGAGGCTTGATCTGACAGTCTGCGGCCCGCTTTGCTTCGAGCCGCCCGACACGCGGAATTTTCCCTGCCTGGAGCTCGCGTACCATGCGCTCAGGCAGGGCGCCGACCGCTGCGTCGTTCTTAACGCCGCCAACGAGATCGCGGTAGGGCTGTTCCTTCATAACAGGCTGCGCTTTACCGGAATCGCCGAGTGCGTCGAATGGGCGCTGGAGCATGTCCCGGCCGCGCGGGCCGACAGCCTCGAAGCCGTGCTGGCACTGGATCTGGAGACGCGCAAACGGACTATTGAATACTGCGAGGTGCTTTAATGAACTTTTCTAATTTGGGCTCAGTGCTGCTTGCGCTCCTCATGCTCAGCGCTATGGTCACCGTCCATGAGCTAGGCCATTTCTGGACGGCGCGGCTGTTCGGCTTTCCGGTCTTTGAGTTCGCGGTGGGATTTGGACCGCGCATACTTAAAAGGAAGACGAAGAAAGGCACGGTCGTTTCGCTGCGCGCTTTTCCTTTTGGTGGATTCGTGGCCTTTGAGAATGAGGAAACGGTTACGAGCGGAAACCTGACATTTAACAAAAAACCACTCTGGCAGCGTTTTCTTGTAATCCTCGCAGGCCCGGTCACCAATATACTACTCGCGTTTCTGGTCGCGTTCATGACGCTCTCGGTCGTGGGACTACCGGTTTCTACGACCGGGGTGGATGGTTTTTCCGAGAACTCACCGGCAGAGCAGGCTGGGCTTAAGCGGGGCGATGTAATCGCGGTCGTCAACGGACAGGAGATAGACGGCGACGTTAGCCTCATGCGCGAGTGCGTGCAGCGCAACCCCGGCGAACCTATCGCGCTCATAGTGGAGCGCGATGGACAGCGGATCGACTTTATCATAAAGCCTTACTTCGACGAGCAGAGCCAGAGCTGGATGGTGGGTATAAATCTGGCACAGACGACGCAGCGCTTTGGCTTGGGGCAGTCGGTAAAGGCCGCCGCTGTCTGGATCGGTTCGATGATCGGCGCACTGGTATCGTTCCTTGCCGGTCTTTTTACCCGGGGCGAGGGCGCGGGCGACGTGATGGGAGTGGTGGGCGCCGTCACAGTCATGAGCAATACGGCCCAGACGCAGCACATATCCGACTTCATGACGCTGGTTGCGTTCATATCGATGAACTTTGGCGTATTCAACCTCATACCGTTCCCTGCGCTGGACGGATCCAAGATCGTGCTCATGGGCGTGGAGCTCATACGCAAGAAGCCCATTTCTCCCGAAAAGGAAGGCATCGTGCAGCTGGTGGGACTCGTTATCTTCTTCGCGCTGTTTCTGCTGCTCACATATCGGGATATAATGAGGCTCGTTACCGGGGGCTGATATGGCGCGCACGAAGGAAATACGAATCGGTGGCACAGCGATAGGCGGCGATCATCCCGTAGCGATCCAGTCGATGACCAATACAGACACCCGAGACGCAGACGCGACCGTCCGGCAGATTCGCGCGCTGGAGGAGGCTGGATGCGAGATCGTGCGCGTATCGGTGTACGACGAGGCCTGCGCGCGCGCTCTGCTGGACATTCGCCCAAAAATACGGATCCCGCTCGTTGCGGACATCCATTTTAACAGCCGCCTTGCGATCCTTGCGCTCGAGAACGGTGCGAATAAGGTACGCATCAACCCCGGCAATATAGGCGGGGACGACCGGGTGCGAGCGGTAGCCGACTGCGCCAGAGCGCACCGCGCACCTATCCGGATCGGCGTCAACGGCGGTTCGCTGCCCGGTGATATACGGGAGAAGTACGGTACGGGGCCCCGCGCGCTGTGCGAGAGCATGCTCCGGTCTGTCCGGCTGCTGGAGTCATTCGGATTCGGGGATCTGGTGCTGTCGGTAAAATCCTCCGACGTAGCCGCGATGGTGCGCTCTAACCGTGAGCTGGCCGCGCTGACCTGCTACCCGCTGCATCTGGGCGTGACTGAGGCGGGTACACCCGAAACGGGCCTCGTCAAGTCAGCGATCGGCATAGGCGCTCTGCTGCTGGACGGTATAGGCGAAACGATCCGTGTATCGCTCAGCGGCGATCCGGTACCTGAGGTGGCCGCGGCCCGCGCGATACTGACCGCATCGGGGCGCAGGCGCTTCGGTGTGGAGGTCATAGCTTGCCCGACGTGCGGGCGCAGCACTATTGACGTGGCGGGTCTGGCGGCGGAGGTGGAGCGGCGCACCCGGCACATCGCAAGCCCACTCAGGGTGGCGGTCATGGGCTGCGTAGTGAACGGGCCGGGCGAGGCGAGAGAGGCAGACATCGGCATAGCGGGTGGGCCTGAGCATTCGCTGCTCTTTTCACGTGGCGAGGTCCGCCGGAAAGTCCCGTCGCAGCGCATACTGGAGGTACTCATGAAAGAAATCGAGGAAGGGCTGAAAACACCGCCCGGCTGAGAGCTGGCGCGATCAGTTGTTTAAGTAATTCGACCGGAGGAACGCATGCAGCAGACGACCCGCGGACCGTTTACGGACGCGACAGACACAAGGCGCTCGGCGCTGACGACCGACGATCCGAACGTATATTTTTTTATTGCCAGCGCCGTCGTGAGCGCCTCGAACCGGCGATGGTCGATAGACGCGGTGGCGGCAGGCCCGGCGGGAGACGCCGAGCGCCGGGCCGTCACGCGGACGATCCGCCAGCTTTTTCCCTATGTACAAGACATCGACATCACACTGCGGCAGCCTGAGACGCTCGAGGAGCTCGGGTCTGCTGACCCGCGCATACTGGCCGAATGGATCGGATATCTGGCGCGCGAGCAGGGGAGTGAGAGGGAGATCGGAGATCCCGAAACGCTGCCGCTGTGCGTACAGGATGGCGGGCTCATGTATTCCGGCTCCGGAAGGATGCGCGAACACGACAGGGCGACCACGCGCGTCGTCTGCCAGCTTCTTTCGCAGTGGCTTGGCCGGGAGGTTCCGCTGTGGGAGCCGCAGGCGTCCGCCCCTGCCCCGCGGGAGGAGCAGCCCCCCGAGGAGCGCAAACGACCTTTCCGCCGTCAGACATGGAAAAGCCCGATTACCGGCCCGGTAACGCCTATGGCAGAGCTTACCGAAAGCTCGGGCCTCGTCGCCGTGGAGGGAGAGATACTCCGGTCGGATCACCGCCAGGTCAAGTCAGGGAAGGATCTTTTCATATTTGATATTACCGACCGGACAAGCTCCGTAACGGTCAAGATGTTCGCTCCGGCCGGGAGTGATGTGGCAATTCTGACGGAGCTCTTCGCTGAAGGACAGACGGTGCGGGTGGCCGGCGAATGGGTATATGACGATTTTGCAAGAGAGATGGTGCTGCGGGCACGGCAGGCTGAGCCTGTGACGCCCGTCATTCGTGAGGACGACGCGCCTCGCAAGCGGATTGAGCTGCATCTGCACACGCAGATGAGCGCGATGGACGGGCTGACCTCCGTCAGGAGCGCGCTCAGGCAGGCCGCACGCTGGGGCCACAGCGCGATAGCCATCACCGACCATGGCGTCGTGCAGGCGTTCCCCGACGCGGCGGCTGTGGCCCGAGAGCTGGGGATCAAGCTCATACTGGGCGTGGAGGCCTATATAACCGGCGGCCATGTGCCCGCGGTACTGGGCGCGAACGACGGTCCGCTAACCCAGCCCTGCGTCGTGCTGGACATCGAGACTACAGGACTTACCGCGTCCCGGGACGCCATCACCGAGATCGCCGCCGTGCTAGTGGAGGGCGGACAGGTAACCGGACGTTTTCAGACATTCGTGAACCCCGGCGTCCCCATTCCTCCGACAGTTGTGCACCTCACCGGCATCACCGACGACATGGTGAGCGACGCGCCGGACGCCTCGGAAGCGCTGCGCCGCTTTCATGAATTCGCCGGAGGGCGCGCGCTCGCGGCCCATAACGCGGAGTTTGATATGGGATTCCTGCGCCGGTACGGGCGCGAGGCCGGAGTCGCGTTCGACCAGCCGGTGGTGGATACGCTGGCGCTGGCCCGGGCACTGTATCCGTCGAACCGTTCACATAAGCTCACGACGCTGTGCAAAAAGCTGGGTGTCAGGCTCGAGGGCCATCATCGGGCCATCAATGACGCCGAGGCTACCGCCGGGCTTTTCCGCGTCATGATTGAGGAACTGAGGAACCGGGGCGTCGCCCGGCTGGACCAGGTGAACGCGGCGCTGTCGGGAGGCGCGGCGCAGGCCGAGCAGACGTTCCACGCTACGCTGCTCGTGCGCAACCGGACAGGCCTGCGCAATCTGTACCGGCTCATCTCCGAGTCGCATCTACATCATCTGCACCGCGGGAAACCGCGCATACCCGCGGAGCTGCTGGGTGAGCGCCGCGAAGGGCTGCTCGTAGGCTCGGCCTGCGAGGCCGGGCAGCTGTACCAGGCGATACTGCGGGGCGAGGACAGGAAGCGCATCGACGAAATCGTATCGCTTTACGATTATTTAGAGATACAGCCGCTCGGGAACAACGAATTCATGGTGCGCGAGGGTGTTGTCAAGGGGCGTGAGGATCTCATACGCATCAACCGTCGCATATTGGAGCTTGGCAGGAAGCACGGCAAGCCCGTCGTGGCGACCGGGGACGTGCACTTCCTTGAGCCGGGTGACGAGGTGTTTCGCCGCATACTGATGCACGGGCAGAAATTCGAGGACGCGGACAACCAGGCGCCGCTGTATTTGCGCACCACAGACGAGATGCTCGCGGAGTTCGGCTATCTGTCGAGCGAGGAACGACAGGCGGTCGTCATAGACAATCCGAATCGACTGAACGACATGATCGAATCCGTGGATCCGCTGCCGCCCTTCAAGCTCTACGCGCCTATCATCGAGGGAGCGCAGGATGACATCGTCCGCATGACGCACGAGCGCGCGCGGGAGCTGTATGGCGATCCGCTGCCGCCTGTCGTCGCGGCGCGGCTCAAAAAAGAGCTGGACGCCATCACCGGCTACAATTTTTCGGTACTCTATCTCATCGCTCACAAGCTCGTTAAAAAATCGCTGGAGGACGGCTATCTGGTCGGTTCGCGCGGCTCGATTGGTTCTTCGCTCGTAGGCTTCATGACAGGCATCACCGAGGTGAATCCGCTCGCGCCTCATTATCTGTGCCAGAAATGCCGGTATTCGGATTTTGAGGTGGACGTAAAGCGCTTTGCCTGCGGGCCGGACCTTCCGGACCGGGACTGCCCCGTGTGCGGCGCGGCGCTTAGCAAGAGCGGCTACGATATACCCTTTGAGGTTTTTCTGGGGTTCAAGGGCGACAAGGTTCCCGATATAGACCTCAATTTCTCGGGCGAATACCAGGCGAAGGCGCATGAATACACCGAGGTGCTGCTGGGTAAGGGCAATGTGTTCAAGGCGGGCACGATCGGGACCATCGCCGACAAGACCGCGTTTGGGTTTGTGCACGGATATATGGAGGAAAAGGGGCTGACCACAACCCGCGCCCAGATTGATCGACTGGTGCGCGGCTGCACCGGCGTCAAGCGCACGACCGGCCAGCATCCGGGCGGCATCGTGGTCATTCCGGCGGAGTACGACGTGCACGAATTTACGCCTGTGCAGCACCCGGCCGACGACAGCGAGTCTACGGTTATCACGACCCACTTTACGTTCGATCAGCTTCACGACAGACTGGTCAAGCTTGACATACTCGGGCACGACGATCCCACCGTGCTCAGGATGCTGCAGGATCTGACCAGCATCGACCCCCGGACGATACCGCTCGACGATCCGGATACGATGCGCATATTCTCCTCGACCGAATCGATTGGCGTTGATCCCGCAGCGCTTGGGTCATCCACCGGCGCGATCGGGATACCGGAGTTCGGCACGCAGTTCGTCCGGCAGATACTCGACGAAACCCGTCCCACGACGATGGCTGAGCTCATACGGATAAGCGGTCTGTCGCATGGAACAGACGTGTGGCTTGGAAACGCGCAGGAGCTCATCGCGCAGGGAGTGACTACGCTGCGGGAGGCCATATGCACCCGCGACGATATCATGAACTCGCTCATGGCGATGGGCGTTCCGGCAAAGATGGCATTTGACACTATGGAAAGCGTGCGCAAGGGCAAGGGGCTTAAGCCCGAAATGGAGGAGGCCATGCGCGAGCACGACGTACCGGACTGGTTCATCGACTCGTGCAAGAAGATTCAGTACATGTTTCCCAAAGCGCACGCCGCGGCCTATGTGATGATGGGATTCCGCGTGGCGTATTTTAAGGTGCATTATCCCGAAGCATACTACGCAGCTTACCTCACGGTCCGGGCCGACGAGTTCGATGCCGGTATCATGCTGGGGAGCGCCGAGGAGATACGCCGATCCATCGCCGAAATCACCGGGGCGGGCAAGCTTAATCCCCGCGAGAAATCGATCGTCACGATACTGGAAGTGGTGCTCGAAATGAATCTGCGAGGGATACACTTCACACCCGTCGACCTTTACCGATCGGACGCGACGCGGTTCCTGGTCACGCCCGAGGGCATCCGCCCGCCGCTCACCGCGCTGCCGGGACTGGGCGCGGCTGCCGCGCAGAGCATAGTGGCTGGACGGGAGGCAGGTCGCTTCCTGTCGGTGGAGGATATGCAGAAAAAGACGCGTGTCAGCAAGGCCGTGGTCGAGATACTCGACCGCTACCGCTGCTTTGGCGATCTGCCCGCGTCAAATCAGGTTTCGCTCTTTGACGCGCTTGGACTCTAGTAAGAATAGGAGGGCTTTGGTATGAGAATCTATATAATGGCCGACATGGAGGGCATCAGCGGCATCGCGTGCCGCGAGCAAACCGACCGCGGGCACTTCCGGTACGCGGAAGGCCGCAGACTGCTGACCGGCGACGTGAACGCTGCGGTCAAGGGCGCGATGGATGCGGGCGCAGACGAGGTGCTGGTGGCCGACGCCCACGGAGCATCGTTCAATCTGCTGCCCGAAGCGCTGGATCCCCGGGCGCGCCTGCTGGTTGGAACGCCGCAGAAGGGGCCGCGTCTTTCCTGCCTCGACGCAAGCGTATCGGGCATGTTCCTCATCGGTTACCACGCAATGGCCGGAACGCTCCGCGCGGTGCTCGAGCACACTATGAGCAGCAAGACATGGCACAGCGTCCGCGTGAACGGAAAGCCCATCGGCGAGGTGGGCATCGATGCCGGTATGGCGGCCGCCGCCGGCGTACCAACGATACTCGTAACCGGCGATGATAAGGTCTGCGCCGAAGCCCGCGCGCTGCTGGGCGACGTGGAGACCGCCTGCGTCAAGCAGGGGCTGGGACGCCACCACGCGATGTGCCTTTCTCCGCAGGAGGCCGCCGTGCGCATCGAGAAAGCGGCCAAAAGGGCCGTGGAGCGCCTGGCTGCGGGCGGAACAGGTTTCCGTCTGCCAGCTCATGAAGGCCCTGTCACGATCTCGATCACGTACAAGCACACCGAGGACGCCGACAACGCCGCTTCGTCGGTGCATGCCCGGCGCGTGGACGGGTACACGGTGGAGGAGGACTATCGCACATTCGCTGACTGGTACGGAGGCTTAGCCAAATGAAGGAGGAATATAACAGATGATCGACCCACGCCTTGCGCAGCTATCGCGCAGCATCGTGAACTACTCTCTGGAAGTAAAGCCCGGAGAAAACGTGCTCATCGAGGTCTTCGGACAGCATTTTGAGTTCGCGCACCAGCTGATCCGTGAGGTCTACGGCGCCGGAGCCCGCCCATATGTATGGCTCCGGGAGCAGTCTGTGCAGCGGGAGCTGCTGCTAATGTGTACCGAGGAGCAGCTCGGCGAGATGGCGCGGGCCGACGGGGCCATGATGCGAAAAATGAACGCGTATGTGGGCATACGCGGCGGAGACAACAGCAGCCAGTTCTCCGACGTGCCCGGCGAGAAGCAGGACCTGTATACCCGACTCTACCTGGCCGAGGTGCACGGGAAAATCCGTGTTCCGCAGACGAAATGGGTGGTCATGCGCTACCCATCGCCGTCGATGGCGCAGCTTGCCGGAAAGAGCACGCAGGCGTTCGAGGACTTTTATTTCGACGTATGCAATCTCAATTACCGGAAGATGTCAAAGGCGATGGACAGCCTGGTCGCCCGCATGAACCGCACCGACCGGGTGCGCCTGACCGGTAAGGGCACCGACCTGACTTTCAGCATCCGGGACATACCCGCCATTAAGTGCGACGGAAAGCTCAACATCCCCGATGGCGAAATATTCACCGCGCCGGTGCGCGACAGCCTGAACGGAACCATTACCTACAATACGCCCGCGCTCTATCAGGGCCGCACGTTCGAGAATATATCGCTCACGTTCCGGGATGGCCGGATCGTGTCGTGCGCGGGGAGCGACACCGCGCGCATGGAGGCGATATTCGATACCGACGAGGGAGCGCGCTATGTGGGCGAGTTCGCGATCGGCGTCAACCCGTATATTACAAACCCGATGAAGGACACGCTATTCGACGAGAAAATCGCCGGATCCATCCATCTAACGCCGGGCAAGTGCTACGACGAAGCGCCGAACGGCAACGAATCGGCTATTCACTGGGATCTCGTGATGATACAGACGCCCGAATACGGCGGAGGAGATATCTATTTCGACGACGAGCTTGTGCGGCGGGACGGGTTGTTCGTGACAGAGGATCTTGCGTGCCTGAATCCGGAGAACCTAAAGTAGCACGTTAAATGATATCAGGCTTATTGGGGGCGACGGGAGCGTCGCCCCTGTAGTTATTCCTCCGTAAAAAATCGGGGCGATACGCGTCGCCCCGGAAGGATTATCACTTGCCGCCCTTTGCGCCGCGGCCTCCCGCGCGGTAGTGCGACAGCAGACTGGTGCCGTAGGCGTAGTTGTTGCGCCGTTTCTCGCGGTGCGCCTCGAAAGCCTGCCCGATGAGACGGTCGATGAGCTCCGGGAACGATACGCCAATCGGCTCCCACAGATAGAACGCGAAGGAGCCGGGCAGCGTATTGATTTCGTTGACGTAGAGCGCACCGTCGGCCTTGTCGATCATGTAGTCGATGCGCACCACGCCCTTAAGGTCCATCGCGCAGAATATGTCGACGGTCATTTTCTGGATCCGGTCGGTCAATTCGTCGCCTATAGGAGCGGGAAGGATGCGCGACAGGCTCCGCATACCCTCCGTCTCCTTGCCGTCTTTGCCGCCCTTGCCGCCGCGCATGTATTTCTGGTCAAATGTGAGAAACTCCTTCCAGCTGACGGGCTGCTCGCATACCGACGCCTCGGCGCGGCAGCCGATGCCAAGCGCCGAGCAGTTGACCTCGGTGCAGTCGATACCCTGCTCCACCAGTACCCGCCGGTCGAATCCCAGCGCTACCGCTATGGCCTCTTCGAGCCCCTGCCTATCCTCTGCCCGGGTTATGCCGATCGATGAGCCAAGGTTCGCGGGCTTGACGAACATCGGGTATCGGAGCGTCTTTTCAATTCGCGCGATGACCGCGACCGCGTCCTGCTCCCACTGCCCGCGCTCCAGCGACGCGAAGGGCAGCACCGGAAACCCGGAGCCCATAAAAAACCGCTTCATGCCGATCTTGTCCATGCCCACCGCCGAGCCAAAGACGCCCGGGCCCGCGTAGGGTATGCCCGCGATCTCGAGAAGTCCCTGCAGCGTACCGTCCTCGCCGTTCATACCGTGCATCGCGGGGATGACCGCGTCTAGCGTATGGAGGGCGGCGCGCCCGGATCTAAATAACCCGCCGCGGGGGTTGCTTTCGTACAGACCGCGCGCGTCGTATGTTGACTCGATATGAACCTGCGTAACCTCTCGCGGGTCAAATGCGTTCAGAAATCCGATGTCGAGCAGGCGAGAACCGGTATACCAGCGGCCATCGCGCGAGATGTAGACGGGGATGAGTTCGTATTTGTTCCTGTCCGCGTTCTCCAGAACTTGATGTCCGGTGATGACTGACACATCGTGTTCGCATGTCCTGCCGCCGAATACGACGGCGATATTCTGTTTGTCAGGCATGAGTATCCCTCCGATATTTGCTACTGCTCGTAATGGTCGGGCAGATCGTTCTCAAAAAGTACCACGTCTCCTGCGCGCGCTAGAGCGGCCAGCTCCCGGCTGGCCTCGGCCAGATTGCGCGTCCGCAGTATCGTGCCGCCAAACCCGCCCTGTCGGAGCCCGCGCTCCATCGCTTCGCCGTTGCGCGATACCAGAATCGCAATGTCGGCTACGGTGGCCATGTTCCGGCCGAACGTCTCGTTCTCGCGCTCCTCGGCCTCGCCCAGCTCCACAAGTCCCGGCGTTACGACGATTCTGCGGCCTTCGAACGCGGAGAGCGTCTCGAGCGCCGCCTTCGCGCCATCGGGACTCGCATTGAACGCGTCGTCGATGACGGTGACGCCGCCGCCTGTATTGAGTAGCTGCAGGCGGTGCTCGACAGGCTCGGCCAGCCGGATACCGGACGCGATTTCGTTCATCGTGAGGCCCAGCTTGCGGGCTACCGCGGCGCAGCCCAGTATGTTACCGATATTGTGTCGGCCCAGCAGCCGCGTCGCGCACGCAGCCGCATTTCCCTCGCCGTCCACCAGCGTGAAGCGACTGCCCTCCGCGGTCACTCGAATATCGCGCGCCGTCATGTAGAGCGGCTCGCCGTGGCCGTCTATGCCAAAGAGAATCCGGTTACCCCGGGTCTTGCGGTATAGCTCCAGACAGACCGCGTTGTCCGATGGGAAAAAGGCCCAGCCGTCGGACGGCAGCGCGTCAATAAGTTCGTACTTCGTGCGGGCGACGTTTTCGAGCGAGCCGAACGTCTCCAGGTGCTGCGGCCCGACCGACGTGAGCAGGCCGTACTGCGGTGCGACCAGCTCGCACATCTCCGCGATGTCTCCCCGATGCCGCGCGCCCATCTCGGCGACGAAGACCTCTTCCCGGCCTGTCATCTGCTCGCGTATGACGCGGGCCACACCCAGCGGCGTATTGTAGCTTTGAGGAGTGACCTTCGCATCAAAGCGCTGCGCCAGTATTGCTCCCAGTATCATCTTCGCGCTCGTCTTGCCGTAGCTTCCGGTTATACCCACGCGGATCATCCGATCCCACGCCGCCAGCTTTTGTCTGGCGTCGTTGAAGTACCAGCGGTTGATAGCGTTTTCCGCCGGTCGCATCAGTATACCGGTCAGCACCACAAAAAGGGGCTGCGTCATGACCGTCGCCGCGTAGTATACGATCAGCGGAAGCGCGGTCTGGGCGGACCGCCACATGGGCGGCAGAGCCCGCGTCAGCGCGCATACAGGTATGAGCAGCGCTGTCGCCCACTCCGCTGCCAGCGCGGCCTGTGCGGTCAGCAGACGGCGGACCCGCGCTGTGAATTTCAGCGGCTTTTTGTGGGGCGCGCGCAGGAAGCGTACTGCGCTCCATACGCCGCCGACCGCCGCAGGAAGAATCGCCGCGGCCCACCCGGCCGCAACGGACGGCGTTTTCGGAATCGTCAGCGCAGCCGCCAGCAGTATGGCCGAGAGCGCGGCCGCACGCACTACTCCGGCGACCAGCGTGCGTACCGTCCGGCGCGTGTCAGCTCGCAGCCAGCGCATGTACTGGGGAGGCTTGTATGCCTCCAACTGCCAGGCGTGGACGCAGGGCAGCGACAGTGGTATGGCCGCGGCGGCCAGCAGCCAAAGTCCGAAAAATGAGAGCGTCATCTCTCTCCTCCCAGAAATACGTCGGTTACCCGCACGAAGCGCCCGAACTCATCAATATACGCGAAGTGCCCGGCCCCTTTAAATACCACAAGTCCCGCGTCGGGGATCTCCCGCTCCATGATTCTGCCGAACTCTAGCGGCGTTTCCCGGTCGTCCTCGCCCCATATAAGCAGCGTGGGTACGGTGATCTTGCGCAGGAACGGCCGAAGGTTCTGGTTGACGACGCGCACGAACGTTGCCCGCATCGTTTCGTCCAGAGCGCGGTAGTCGGCCGAACCCGCGCGCGCCCGCAGCCTTTCCTCGATATCAAGACCCAGCGCGCGCAGCAGGCGGCGCAGACCGCTTGAGCGGGCCATGCGCCGCATCAGCTTATAGAAGTATACCTTCCAGTAGTATTTGATCCCGCGCCGCGGAATAAGCCCGGCGCTTCCTGTAAGTATGATGCGCGAAAACCTTCGGGGATACCGCGCCGCCGTTAATATCGCAACCCTTCCGCCAAACGAATGCGCGATGACCGGGACGCCCGTAAGCGCCTGCCGCTCCATGAACTCATCAAGCATCGCGGCGTACTCGTCGACGCTCCAGGGCACGGGCGGTTTACCGCTTGCTCCAAAACCCGGAAAGTCGAGGCTGTAGACCGTGCGTGTCGTCGCGTAGTGCCGGGCAACCGGCAGAAAGCTGTCAGCCGACCCGCCCCAGCCGTGCAGGAGTATGAGTGGCGGGCCGTCGCCCTCGACGCGGCAGTGAACCGCGGCGCCTCCTATCGTTACATCGATGTCTCGCGTCATCAGGTCATCTCCTTTGGGCTATGCGTGGCGGTGCCGAACAGCCGGGACAGACGCGTAACTCCCGTTTCGATTTGCGCGGGTTCCAGCCTAGAGAAGCCCAGCCGGACATAATTGCGCCCGCCGCCTCCGGGAAAAAACGAGTCCCCCGGCGCGTAGGCCACGCCGTATTCGGGCGCTCTCTCGGCCAGCGCCCGCGCGTCTGTTCCAGTCGGAAACTTGAGCCAGAACGAAAAGCCGCCGCTGCCCGCCGTCCACTTGGCCAGGCCGGTCAAATGTCGGCGCAGCGCGTCGTCCATCGCGGCCATCCGTTCCCTGTAAATTTTCCGGCAGTACCGCAGATGGCGCTCCAGATATCCCCTCTCGCAGAAGGCCCACAGCCCCGCCTGGTGCAGAAGGCCAGTGTGGATGTCATCATTATACTTAAGGTGATACAGATAGTATGCCAGCGCTTTGGGGGCCAGCAGCCATCCCACGCGCAACCCCGGGAAAAGCACCTTGGAAAAGCTGCCCGCGTATATGACGCACCCGCCCCCGTCCAGCGCTTTGAGCGAAGGGTAGGCCGTTCCGTCGTAGCGCAGCTCCTCGCTGAACCCGTCCTCCAGCACCGGCACAGCGTATCGCTGCGCCAGAGCCAGCACTTCCCGGCGGCGCCCCATAGTCATGTTGACGCCGGTCGGGTTGTGATAGGTTGGTATGAGATAAAGGAGCGCCGGACGCTCATCCCGGAGCACCCGCTCCAGAACTTCAGGATCGACACCCTCCGCGTCCATCGGTACGCCCGCGCACCGGACGCCGCAGGCCGAGAACATGCCCAGCGCGCCGTTGTAGGTCGGCGACTCGCACGCGACCGTGTCGCCCGGGCGGCACAGCGCGCGCACCGTGAGTTCCAGCCCCTGTCGGAACCCGTTGACGATCAGCAGTTCATTGCCTCCGCAGTCTATGCCCTTGGCCTCCAGATAGCCTATGAGATAGCGCCGCAGCGGCTCGTAGCCGCGCACATAGCCGTAGTTGAGGAGCACGCCGCCCTCGTTAACCAGCACGTCGTTCATGCACCTTCGGAACGCGTCCACCGCGAATAGCTGGTGGTCGGGGGCAAGCGACGTGAACGATATGACGTCCCGGCCGCCCTGCCGCACAGCGCCGATCCCCGTTCGGTAGCGCACGTATTCCCGCACCGTCTCATTGATCCGCGCCTCCCAATCGATGGCCTCCTCGGCGCGCTGGCGCTCGGCTCTGATATCGCCGCGCACGTAGGTTCCCCGTCCGGGCCGCACGTCTGTAAGTCCGCCGTCGGCCAGGCATCCGTATGCCTCATCGACTGTGTTCCGGCTGAGGCCCAGCAGCCGGGCCATTTCCCGGGACGCCGGAAGCTTGCATCCGGGAGGAAGCGCACCCGTGAGTATCATGCCCCGGAGCGCGCTTTGGAGCTGCAGATACATCGGCTGCCGACTGTCGCGGTTGAGCTCGATATTCACGGATTTCACCTCCCCAGCCCTTTTGTCTTATTGTACACATCACGGAAGAAAAATGAAAGAGCCGCCGCGCTATTGTTTTACAGCGGAAGCGGCATAAAAATGCACTAGCCAGTGTCACACAGGGTCGCCCCTATCGAATATTAGCAGATTCACCGTTAAATTTTCGCTTTTATTCTCTTGCTGAATTCGTCCATGAGCCAACTGATGTAAAATCCGACTGCGAAGCACACGACACACAATATTATCTCCGTCGTCCCCTGGTAGGTTAGAGGTATGATGGCAATCGTCGAGGCGATTACAAAGCCTAATATCATGTGGGAGGCAACCGAATAATGCTTTTTGAACAAATTGTCAACGGTGCGCGCCAATGCAAGTACCGTAATCAGTATGCCTGCGCCAAGCGGTATGATGACTTCCGGTGCGAGGGCTTCTATTCCCGCCGTCATGGGCTGGTAAAGCCC
>JAAYXU010000216.1 GCA_012515725.1 Clostridiales bacterium
GAGACGGGCTGGACTATCGTGGACTACTACCTGCGCCGCAAGCCCAGCTACTACTTTGTAAAGCGGGCATTTGAGCCCGTCCGGCTCATACTGCGGCGGCAGGCCGGGGCCGTGGCCGTCGTCGCTGTCAACGACACCGCCCGCGACGAGACTGTTTCGATCGAGTACGGATGGATGGCGTGGGACGGCGCTTCCCGGCGAACCGAAAGCCGCAGCGCGACGCTGCTCGCCCGGTCGCGGCGGCTCCTGTGGACGTTCGCACCCCGGTATGACGCCGGCGGATGTGTATTCGCCCGTATTTGCGGCAGGGACATGGCGCCCGCGCTGCTGCGGGAGCGGCCCTTCCGCGAGCTGCCTATACCGCCCGCCCGGGTGCGCGTCGAAGAGGTCAGGCGGCAGGATGGCGGCTGGCGCATTACACTGGCCGCCGACACGTTCGCCCACGCTGTCCGCCTGAACGTGGGCGGAGACGCGCGGCTTTCCGATCATTATTTCGATATGCTGCCCGGAGACCGGCGGACGATACTGCTGGAGGGCGCGGCCCCCGGGCAGCTAATGGTGGCGGCGCTGCCGGATTGAGTGTCATGACTTTCGTTCATGCCGCTATTGTACCAAAGGGGCGGGGGATGATACCCGTACACTGAAAGGCCCAGGGCGGCAGCATTTACTTACCAGCGTTTTATCAATTCTTCTCTATTTGAGAGATTGAATAGGCTTTCTTTTTTTTATGGCACTTTTTGAAAAAGTGCCCAAAACCCCGTGGGTCGAGCCCGGCACTAAACTGCAACTGTTTTATTATTGCGTAGACGCTTTAAATTTTCAGTTTAGTGCCGGGGTGCTACGACTTTGTGGCAGGCGAGCCGCAGGGGCGCTTCAAGACCCCCGGACCCCGGCTACAGATCAGGCTGATGAGTAGTACATTCTTCAATTAGTAATGCTGTGCCTGATAGTAGCGGGGCGACGCTCAGCGTCGCCCGTACTCTAAATAACGTTCCCCCGATGTTTCATCGGAGGCAGAGAACACGTCCTCCGGAGACGGCGGAGGCGTAGCCGCAGCATACGCGGAGGAGGGCTGTTCTCGTCCCGGCACTAAAATCAAAGCAGTAATTCTTATTTCTCATTATCAGCTCGTTGATTTTAGTGCCGGGGCCGACTTGAAACATCTTGATTTCTTTGGTACCTTTCTGCATCAAGGCAGAAAGGTACCCCAGCGGAGCGACAACCTCTTTTTAAGAACCCGAGAAAGCCAAGAACATACAGGGACGCGGCCGGAGCAAGCCCCCGCAAAATGCTGGTAAGTTTATACTGTTGCTCTGGAGATTTCCGCACCGGACTTCCCCGCGGCGGTACTCCTGTGGTATACTTGAAAGCAAATTCCGTCAAGGGAGAATCGGCTTTGAATACAAACATACTCGTATTGCTGCCCCTTAGCGCAGCGCAGCGGGAGCTGCTGGAGCGGAGCGCCCCGGGCTGCGCGTTCATATACTCCGACGCGGACAGCGTGGACGACGAGGCGATCAGCCGCGCGCACATAATGATCGGCTCGCCCGGCACCGCCCGGCTCTCGCAGGCCCGCCACCTCAAATGGCTGCAGCTGCAGAGCGCGGGATCCGACCAATATGTGCGGCCCGGCGTCATGCCCGAGGGCGCGCTGCTCACCAACGCCTCGGGCGCGTACGGCCCGGCGATATCGGAATACATGATAGGCGTGCTGCTGAGCCTGTATAAAAAGCTCCATCTCTACCGGGACAACCAGAGCGGCGCGCTGTGGCGCGGTGAGGGCGAGGTGCGCTCGATACGCGGCTCCACCGCGCTCATACTGGGTCTTGGCGATATCGGAGGCGAGTTCGCGCGCTGTATCCGGGCGCTGGGAGGCCGTACCATCGGGGTGCGCCGCGCCGATACGAAAAAGCCCGACTATCTAGACGAACTGTATCTGAGCGATTCGCTCGATATGCTGCTGCCGCGAGCTGATATTGTCGCGATGACGCTGCCCGCTACGCCCCAGACCTACCGTATCATGGACGCGCGGCGACTGGCGCTCCTGGGGCCCAAAAGCGTGCTCATCAACGTGGGACGCGGTACCGCGGTGGATACGGAGGCGCTGTGCGACGCGCTCCTAAGCGGTCATCTGCTGGGCGCGGCGCTGGACGTGACCGATCCTGAGCCCCTGCCCGCGGACCACCGCCTGTGGCGGCTGCCCGGCGCGATCATTACGCCGCACGTGGCGGGCGGCTACCATCTGCCCGCGACGCTATCGCGCATAGTGGATATAAGCGCCCACAATCTGCGCGCGTTCCTTACGGGGGGCAACATGCGCAATGTCGTCGATTTCACCACCGGATACCGGAAAACCGAGTAGGAAGGCTATATTTTCAGATACCTCGATATGCCGTAGCGCCTGATGAGCGCGCCCAGTGTGTCGGGCCCGGCGATGCCGTCGGCCTTAAGGCCGCAGTCCTTTTGGAAGCGGATCACTTCCCCGCGGGTTTCCTCGCCGAAATAGCCGTCCGCCTTTACGTCGTACCCCAGCGCGCGCAGCATGATCTGTATCTTGCGCACGCGCGAGCCGGGTTTGCAGCCGTACTGCGGCCACTTGTACACGCGCTCAAACAGCCGGGCCGGTATCGCCTTTCCGTTATAGCGGCCGCTGTAGCTCTCCAGATAGAACGCCCCGTTATCGACATGCCCGTAATAGGTGTGCGAGCCCCAGTTTGATTTGCTGCCCGTAGCCCGAAAGAAATAGGTGTTCTGCGGCACGACCCATGTTTCGTATTTGAGCACATCCCGCGCGGCCCGGACGCAGTCGTCGTTCGGGGTCACCGACGAATCATAGCAGAACTGGTTTGGCGCTGTGACGACCTCCCGGATCGTGTCGCCGGGATAGCCCCGGGCAAGCACCCGGTTCATGACGACGTTGCCCACCGCGAGCTTTGCCTTGTAGGATTCGCCCCGCGCCTCCAGATGGATGACGACAGCCAGCATGGCGAGCTCTTCCTGAGTGTACCTGTAGCGGTTCGAGGAAAAGCCGTATTGGTTATAGTATTTCTTGGCCGACACGCTGAACTGCGCCGTCAGCGCGCTCATGCTAACCGCTTCGGTATCTTCTTTGGGTGGCGCGCTCGCCACGGGGCCGGGAGACGCGGGCGGGGTGGGCGTCGGGGTCGGCTCGGGAGACTGGACGACGCTGGGCCGGGGCCTGCCCGGACGGAAAACGGGCGAACCTGCGTCCGTTCCGAGGGCCGGAGTGATGGCGTACGCTGTCCGCGTGAAAGGCGTGGGTCGCGGCGTGGCTATATGGAATGCGTATGCCGGAGGCCCCGCCTTTAGCCCCGACGGCGCGGGGCCGGAACAGCCCGACAGCGCTATGAGCGCGGCCGCTACGATGATATGCGCTCCCCGGCGCGGCTTTTTTCGCAGCATATGTTGGCTCCCATCATTCATGTTTATAGGCTGCCGCCCTCAAGTAGTGACCCACCATTATTGACGCGGAAGCATTAATATATAATACGGCGCTCCCTGTCGGGCGATGCGTATGAAAAAAGGACCCGGAAAACCTTTCCGGATCCCCGTGGCGATAGGGCGGATAAATACTGGCGATTATCGGCTCAAAATGACCGCGTTGCGATAGATATTCTTCGTTCGGTATAAAATCAGACTGAGTATGAACCGGAATACGAGGTCAAGGCCCAGTACGATCCATATGGCGGTGATGCCCATATGAAAACAGCCTGTCAGCACGAACGCCAGCGGGATCCTGACTCCCCAGAGCCCAAGGCCCGCGACGACCATCGGAACTCTCGTGAATCCGGCTCCCCGCAGCGCTCCGCTCAATACGCCCGACAGGTTTTGCGGGAGCTGAACCAGTCCCATGATAAAAAGGTACTGCGCTCCGATCGCGATGACCTCGGGCTCCTTTGTCAGCAGCCCCATGATCGGGGCGGGAAAAAGGAGCAGCAGGAGCGCCGTGCATACGGTTACAAAGAGAGTGTACTTTGTGATTTCGCTAAAGTATGTTCTTGCTAATTCCCCCTGCCCGGCTCCCAGCCTCTGGCCGATGAGCGCGGTCGCGGCGATGCCAAAGCCCGCCGCGGGAGTGTAGGATATGGACTCTGCCTGCAGGCCCAACTGGTAGGCGGCAAGCGAGGTTTCGCCATAGGAGAGTATGATCCTCGTGAGTATGAGGGCGGCGATCTGCCAGAATACGTGCTCGAAAGACGTGGGGATCCCGACCCTGTATATGTCGCGCACCTCGCGTATATTGAGCCGCCACAGACGTGCCGCGCCGACCGGGGAAAGGACGCCGTCCCTGCGGCACAGCGCGTATATGCTCAGCGCTGCCGCGATCAACTGGCTTATCGCAAGGGCAAGCGCCGCGCCCATAACGCTGGGTATGGCGCGGCCGAGCCTGCCGTATATGAGCGCGTAGCCCAGTATAACGTTCGCGAAGTTCATAATTAGCGCGATTTTCATAGGCGTTTTCGCGTTGCCCATACCCTGCATCGCGCCCGCCGCGACCAGCGTGATGACCATGAATGGAAGGCCGAACAGCACTGTCCTCAGATACAGCGCCGCGCTGCCTGTAAGCTCCGGCTCCGGATCAAACAGCCCGAGCAGCCGGGGGGCCTGCCAGTAGATGAGTATCCCTAAAAGCGTTACGATGACGGTCGCCGACAACAGGGTCTGTACGATGACCTTCCTGACCCTGTCGGGGTTTCCGGCCCCGTGAGCCTGCGCGACGAATACCGAAGCGCCCGTCGCGATGCCCCGAAAGAGCGCCCATACGATCTGCGTGATCCTCGAGCCAAGGCCCAGGGCCACGACCGCCATCGTGCTCTTGTTTCCGATGATCGCCATCGATATAAAGCCCGCGGTCATCTGCAGCACGCTCTCGGCCGTGATGGGCAGTATCATCGACAGTATCCGTAAGCGGAGCTCTCGGCGCGCAATGCCGGGTTCTGGTGTCATCTCATTCCTCTGGACGGAAATACCGCGCCCGCCCGAGCGATAATGCTCCGGGGACGCTTCCAAACGCGTACTTATTCTATCATATTGGGCTATAAAGTACAGCTTTTCGGGCTGAGCGCCGCACCGCGCCCAGACCCGCAAGATACGCAAAGCTCGTGGCCGCGCATGTGAGTGCGGCTCTTCCCATCGGCGCGCCGTTATACTCCACGACCAGCCAGTCGGTTCCCGCGTCGCGGCAGGCGCTGATGATGGCGGGGACGTCCTGCATACCGTATCCGACCGGACGGGACTCGACTCCGTCCGCAGGCCCGCTTATGAGGACAGCCGGGCCGGTTCCCTTTTCCCGGGCGCTCATATAGAAATCCCGTACATGGACGATCGGAGCGCGTCCGGCGTATTTGCGCACATAGGCGGCGGGGTCCTCGCCCGCGACACTGACCCAGCAGGTATCGATCTGCGTACTCAGCAGATCCGCGGGAATCGTGCGGTACAGCATATCGAGCGCGTACTCGCCGCCCGTAGTCTCGAACTCATGGTAATGGTTATGGTACAGCAGCCGCATGCCGTGACGCCTGACGAGAACCGCCATCGCGGCGATATCCCGGAGCGTTTCGTCAAAGCGGCCGCCCGACGGGAGCCGGTCAGCGCCCACGTGCGGTATCGCTATGTACGAGCAGCCAAGCTCCGAATATCCGCCGATCACGCCGTCGGGATCGTCCCTGACGGCGTCCAGCGACACATGCGCCGATATCGGTATGAGCCCGGTTTCATCGAGCATCGTTTTTACATCGGACAATGCGTATCCGTATAGCCCCGCGAACTCGACGCCGTGATAGCCGATTTCGCTGATTTTATGAAGTGTTTCCCGCATGTCCCTCTTCGCGTGCTCTTTGACCGAATAGACCTGAAGCGCTGCTTTCATGACAGACTCCCAAGCGAGCGGGAACCGCCGAACAATACCGGGCGGCGGTATGAATCGGCGGTTCCCCGTAGTTCATTGCGCGGTAGGCGGCAGATCAGCCGTTCCTGTTGATATACGTCACCTTATGATGCGAGAAGTCGGCCTTGACATCGCGGAGCGCCGGTATCTCCCGGAAGCCCTGTCCTATATTGACGTCGTTTTGGGCAAGCTGGCGCTGCAGCGAGGCGACGTCGAGCGCGCGAGGGGTGACGCCCGCGTCGAGAGACATCGCGCTGGCGGTACCCGCTGCCTCTCCCAGCGTCATGCACAGCATGATCAGGCGGCAGCCCGACTGCCCGTATATGTCGGAGGACAGGTTCCTGCCCGCCGCAAGCACATTGTCGAGCCGGACGGGGAGCATCGCGCCGTACGGTATGTCGTAGAAGTACTGGCCGTCGGGTATAAGCTCGGACATATTGACCTGCGGCAGCCCGTCGTCCGGGGGGAACTGCGAGCCAAAGCCCGCCCTGTTTCCTATGTACGCCTCGCGCCCGTCGGGAAGCGTGCCCTTGAACCATTTGATGTTGCCGGCGCACTCGATTCCGTGCAGGTCAAACCCGTGCTGGCTGACCGCGATAACGTCGTCCTTCTTTCGCGCGTAGGCGATGTCCATGCCGGTGAAGCGGTCTACGCCCACGATTCGGCGGCTCTCCCGCACGCCCAGCAGCGATCCAGTATAGATGAGGTACGAGTTCTCGAATCCGGGGATCCTCTTTTTAATAAAGTTCGTGAGTATATCGACCTGCTCGCGGCCCTCGATATACATCCGGGTCAGGTCGCGGTTGTCGGTCGGACGGCAGAAGCGCGAGTGCGCAAAGCAGATGCTGACCTCGTCCTTGCCGCAGTGCTGGGGTCTGCCGGGTATATGCGTCATCCAGTTGATATGATTGTCTATCTCATAGGGAAGGTCGCCCGCCTCGAGCGCCTCGGCGATCGTGCGGATCCATTTGGGGTCCTCAGCCTTCAGGGAGCTGTTGAGGTACGCTTCCCAGTCCACCCCGCCCAGCACGAACTCAAGGGAGCAGCCCATCGATATATTGTCCTCTTCGCGGCCGCATTCGCACTCCCCGCCCGCGAAATAGACGAGGTCGGAGTCGCCCGAGGCGTCCACAAACCGTTTGCCGAGTATCGCCTGGCGTCCCGTCTTTGTATGCACGACGACGCCCCTGACTGCGTTGCCCTCCACGATCGCGTCCACGACCGGCGTTACGAGGAGGCTGTCGCAGCCGTACTGCCTGAGCATGCGATCCAGCACGAGCTTGTGCTTCTCAGGATCGGAGTTGCGGTGCCAGAGCGCGTTCACCTTCTCGAGCTCACGGAACATCTCGCTGCCAATGCCCGATACGAAGTCGAGCGGGATGTTGACAAGCCCCATCGTGACCAGGCCGCCCAGCGCGGAGGTCACCTCGATGATGATCGTCTTCTTTCCGGCCCGGGCGGCCGCGAGGCCCGCTCCCACGCCCGCCACGCCGCCGCCCACTACGACGACGTCGTATTCGGCCATGACCGGGATAGCTTCCTCCTTTACGAGCAACTTGCCGTCCTTCATTGCATAGTTCACCATTTCATTCTCATCCTTTCATGATTTATCGTCACAGATTGGGAATGGTATTTTGCTGCGCTCCTCCACGGCGGCGATCCCCTGCGCGCAGGCCGCTTCCCGGCCGTCATAGAGTATGCGAAGGTATGTCCGGAGGAGCTCTACGAGCGCTTCGGTCGCAAAGCAGTGCAGCGAGTAAAGGCCGTCGTCCACCGCGGTCTGCTGCGAGCCGCCCGACGCTCCGCCGCGCAGCCTGGCCAGGCAGCCGGGAGCTTTGAGGACGCACCAGCTCTCATAATGGGCAATGAGCTGCGCGGGATCGGCGATGACCGCCGACAGATCTCCGAGGTAGTCCATGAACTTCCGCTTCTCTTCTCCGGCAAGCAGATGGACGCGCCGCCCGTCCGCTGTGAACCGGTACGGGTGCAGCGTGAGCCGCGGCGACACGTCGCTGAACTCGATACGGGGCAGATATCCGAAAAACCACGGGCTGCCGGGATCAATAAGCGGATCTCTGCTGCAGAACAGGAAGTTGCCGGTGCTGTATACGATGGGTTTTCCCCTATATATCTCCCAGCCCTGCGGACAGTGTGAGTGCATACCGACTATGGCGTCGGCCCCGGCGTCTACGAGCGAGCGGTACCTGTCTACGGTACCGGGTGAGGGCACGGGGTTATGCTCCTGGCCGCCATGGAATACGATCAGAACGAAGTCGGCCCGCTCCCTGGCCGAGATCACGTCGGCGCAAAGCCTGCGCATGTCGAAGCCGCTCCCGCCCGGTCTTTGGGCGGAGGCGGTTCCAAACTGGTTTTCGGTGACTGACACGACAGCGAGCGTGCGTTCGCCTCTGCGCGTGATCCAGGGCCTGCGGGCCTCATGAAGATCCATTCCGGCGCCCGTTCGGCCGATACCATGGCTGTCCAGCACGCGAAGCGTGCGCGCGACTCCCTCCGCGCCGTAGTCGCCTATGTGATTGTTGGCAAGCACCGCGGCATCAAACCCGGCCGCCGCGATAATGTTGACCCCGGCCTCGGGCCCTCTCAGGTTTGGGCCTATTTTAGGGATGGGCTCTCCGGCGTCGGTGAGCGGGTTTTCGAGATTGCACAGCCGCACATCGGTCCGCTCGAACAGCGGCCCAAGCTCCTCGAATATCGCGGCCTCCCGGCCTGAGCCGATCAAGGCGTCGAGCGGCGCCCGCATATTCAGGTCGCCCGCGACAAGTACCGACAGCGTGTGGCTTAATTCTGCGGCGTCGTTTTTTCTTTTTTCGGGACTGCCGCACTCCCGATGAATCTGAACCATTTCTGCTTCAACCTTCCGCACCGGTTACTTTTCGTCGATGATTTTCTCGATCGCCTCGGCCTGACAGTTATCAACGCATTTGCCGCACCGGATGCATTTGTCCTGATCGATGACCGCCGTGACGTCGGGTATGATCGTAATCGCATTCCGGGGGCACTCGTAGTAGCACATCAGGCACGTCGTGCAGCCGCGTTTGACCTCATAATGAAATTTCATATTATCTCCTTTTCTGTTCGATTCAGCGCCCGCGTCTTATCAGAGGAATGCCTCGTACTGCGCCAGTATCTGCATGACCTCCCCGCGCTCGATCCGCTCCTGAAGCTCGTGCGCGTGAAGGAGCTCTCCCGACAGGCGCGGTCTGAACACGTCGGACAGCCGGAGCCCCTCGGGCGCTCTGACACCCGTCAGGCGCTGCGCCAGCTCGTCGGTCGATATCGCGTCGTCCGGAAATACGCAAGTCGCGCTCGCGGGGTCTATGGTGTCGATCTCGTCGTCGGTGAGCTCCTCCGCGGGCGATATGCCCAGCGTCCGCATGAAGAAATCGCCCAGCGCGTGACGCCTCCGGGAGTCCCACGAGTGCGTTCCCGGGAACACTTCGGCCGTGAGCTCGTCCTGCGCGCCCAGCTGCCGGTATGTATCGAGCACGCAGCGCGCGTTCTGATAGAAGAGATCCACGGGCAGCAGGTTATCCAGCGTCCCGTGCATGAGGAAGAGCGGCCGGGGCGCGAACACCGAATACAGCTCCCACATTTCGATACGGGACAGCGCGTGGGGTATGATGTTGCAGTGGCAGTGGCGCTTTTCCTTGGCGGCCAGCCACCAGAACGCCGAAGGGTATCCCGACGAATTGAGCGCCGCCAGCCTGTCGCAGAGCGCCGCCAGAAACAGCGTCAGCGTGCCGCCCCCGGAGTTGCCGCACGCGCCGATCTTTGCTTCGTCGATCTGCGGGTACTCGGCCAGCCGGTTGATCCACGCGAGTGTCTCGAGAACGATGAGCCCCTGCACGCTGGTGCCGCAGTAAAAGGGCGCTACGCAGTCCCGGTGACCCATGGGCTCGCGCTCGCCCTGACCGATATTGTCGTTAATAAGCGCGTATGCGCCCTGCCGCGCGATACGGCGGCCCATCGCCTGGTATCCGGGGGTGAGCTTGCCCTCGCGGCCGTGGCCGCAGCAGACGACGACGCAGGGACGACTGCCGCCACCGCGCGGTACGTACAGGCTGGCCGTGCCGTAGAAGTGATCCCAGGACTCGTAGAGCAGCCTGCGCACGCTGTAGCCGTCATATTCGGTTTCGCTTATAACTCTTTCGCGTATGACCGGCATCATCGCGTCGGTGATGCCGAGGCACTCCTTTGTCGCCTCGATGATCTGCGAGCGGTCAGGCTTTTCCCACGGACTGCGCAGC
>JAAYXU010000017.1 GCA_012515725.1 Clostridiales bacterium
CGATCGCGCACGCCGGTATGGACGCGTTACTCGTGTTCGTCAAGGGCGTTGATACGACGCCCGCGGGGTATCAGGACTTTGGTGAGCTGTGCTGGCGGGCCGCCGAGTACGGCGTCGACGTATACGCGTACAGCTATCTCATGAGCGAAATGCACCCCGACGACCCGGGCGCGGCCGCTTATTACGACCGCGTATACGGATCGGTGTTCCGGAGCTGTCCGGCGTTCCGGGGCGTGGTGCTGGTGGGCGAGTCGGTCGAGTTTCCCTCCAGGGACGAGCGGACGACGGGCAAATCTCACCGAACCGCGTCCGAGGACGGCCTTCCCGCGGGCAAGCCCAACCCGGGCTGGTGGCCGTGCCGGGACTTTCCGCAGTGGCTTTCGCTTATACGTGACACGGTCCGGCGCTATCGCGCGGACGCGGATATCGTATTTTGGACATACAACTGGGGCTACGCGCCCGAGGCCGACCGTATCGCGCTCATCGACGCTCTGCCCACCGACATATCGCTTCTCGTCACATTTGAGATGTTCGAGAACAGGAAACTGGGGCCGGTCACGGTCTCGTGCGTCGACTATACGCTTATGTTCGAGGGTCCGGGGCGTTATTTCCTGAGCGAGGCCGAGGCGGCCGCAAAGCGGGGCATCCGGCTTTACTCGATGACCAACACCGGGGGGCTTACCTGGGACATAGGCGTCATACCCTACGAACCGGCGCCCGGGCAGTGGACGCGCCGCCACAGAGCGATTCTCGCGGCGCAGGAGCGGTATGGGCTTACCGGGCTCATGGAGTCCCACCATTTCGGCTTCTGGCCGTCGTTTATAAGCGAGCTTGCCAAGGAAGCCTTTACGTCGGGCTCCGCGGGCCCCGACGCGACGCTTCGCGCGCTGGCGGCGCGGGACTTCGGGGAGGAGAACGCGGACGCCGTGCTGGGTGCCTGGGAGCTGTGGAGCGAGGGCATCCGCCATTACGTATCGACGAACGAGGACCAGTACGGGCCGTTCCGAATCGGGCCGTCCTATCCGCTGGTACTGTGCCGTGATGTGAGGATACCCGACTCGCCCCACGCGCATTTTGGAAACCGTATCTGCAAGTCGCTCTACGGTCCGATGAACAGCGGCCGCTTCTCGGTTTTCTCCCTGCGGCTCCCCGCCGAAATCGAATCGCTCGCAGTTATGGAGGAGAATTTCGCGCAGGGAGCGCGCACGATTGGTGATATCACTACGGGTCTCCCCGAGCCGCTCCGCGGCAACGCGCTGCGTATGGCGAACCTTGGCGAATTCATAAGCCGCTGCGCGCACACGGTCATCAATGTGAAGAAGTGGTACTGTATGAAGATGGCTCTCCTATCGGCGACTGGCGGCGACGCGATCGCAGCGCTCGTGCGCGACATGACGGCGCTCGCCCGCGACGAGATCGCAAACGCCGAGGCGACCATTCCGCTCGTGCGGCTTGATTCCCGGCTGGGATGGGAGCCCAGCATGGACTATCTGTGCGACGAGGCGCACCTGCGCTGGAAGATACGGCAGGTGGAGCAAATGTTGCAAAATGAGCTTTCGCTATACTCTGACAGCTTGCGCTTTGGCGCCGCGCAAAAGGATGATATACTATAACGCAAGATTCAATGGAAACGAAGTGTAACCGATGGTGAAACTCAAGGATATCGCGGCACGGCTGGGCGTATCTGTTTCCACCGTGTCGCGGGTGGTCAATAACAAGGACCGGGTGGACCCCGAGACGCGCAAAAGAGTGCTGCACGCGCTCAGGGAGATGAACTACCAGCCCGATGAAAACGCCCGAAGGCTCAAAACCAATACGTCAAACGTACTGGGCGTGATCGTGCCCGATCTCTCGAACCCCTTCTATGCCTCGGTCATCAAGGGCATCGAGCGGGAGGCGGCCGGCCATGGGTACTCGGTGATCGTGTGCAATACCGACGAAACCCGCGAGAGGGAGAGGGACGCGGTAGCGCTGCTAATACGCCAGAAAGTGGCCGGTATCATCACCGCGACCACGTTCGGCGACGAAGAAGTCCGGCGCTGCTACGGCCTGCCCGACTGCCCGGTTGTATTTTTTGACAACATACCCTCCGAACAGATAGAGACGCACTGTGTCACGATAGACAACGTGCGTTCCGCCCGGGAACTCGCGGGCTATATGATCGAGCGGGGACACCGCAGGATATATATGATATCCGGGCCCCGGGGGGAGTACTCGGCCGACGAGCGGGTCCACGGATGGCGCGAGGCGCTCAAGGCGGCGGGAATCACGGCCCGGGACGGTTGGATCGTCCGGGGCGATTTCCGGGAGGAGTCAGGCCGACGGATTATGGAGGACTTTCTCACTCGGACGCAGCCGCCTACGGCGGTGCTGGCCGCAAACAATTTCATGGCGTACGGAGCGATAAAGGCAATATTCGCGGCGGGCCTCTCGATACCCGAAGACATATCGGTGGGCGCTTTTGACGCGGCCGACACGACCGGACTCATGCGAATCGATATCGCGTCGATCGTGCAGCCCTCCGAGGACATCGGCGCTGTCGCGGCGGAGCTTTGCCTGAAGCCGCTCCCGCCGGGCGGGGCGCGTATCAGCCGACGGATGGTTCTCGACCATCGGTTTATTAAAGGTCATTCGGTAGCTCAGCCCCGGGCCGGGAAGGGATGACACAAGTCCGGTGGATAACTATCGGATGAAAAGCATGAATGTATGGGCATCGGCGCTGCTTATCCACTTTATCCACCAAATTATCCCCAAATCCACAACGCGAATCCGAGTTTTCTATCCACGGATCCTGCGCCAGATTTCCACAGCCGACCGTTACAAAACTCGGCGCACAAAATAATGAAACCCGCATGGGCAAGCCCGGCGGGTTTGTTTGCCGAAACTCCGCTTCTCTATGCGCTTCGCTCCATTAGCAGCTTATCGGCTACCAGCGCTACGAATTCGCCGTTTGTGGGTTTGTCGTGCTTTGTATAAATATTATATCCGAATATGTGATTTATATTTTCTATGCGCCCACGTGTCCAGGCGACCTCGATCGCGTGGCGGATAGCTCTCTCCACTTTACTGGGAGTCGTATTATAATGCTTGGCTACGCTTGGATAAAGCTGCTTGGTGATGCTATTGATAAGCTCCTGGTCTTCCATGA
>JAAYXU010000018.1 GCA_012515725.1 Clostridiales bacterium
ACCGCGATGCTGATGATGCAGGCGCCCGAACGGATCGCCGCCGCCGCGCCGTGCTGCTTTATCTCCACAAGGGAAGATATACTGCGCACGCACAGGCGGCAGGACCTCGAGCAGATATGGCCGGGCATGGCTGCCGCGGGACTCGATCACGCGGACGCTGTCCTCTGTATGGCGCCAAAGCCCGTTATGCTGCTCACGGCGGATTCGGACTTTTTCCCGATCGAGGGAAGCTATAAGACGATGGAAAAGGCGCGTCCTTTCTGGCGGATACTGGGCGACCCCGCGGCGCTGGAGATTACGACCGATCGCTGCCGACATGGGTTCAGCCACGGTCTGGCAAACGCCGCCGCCGATTTTTTCTCCCGCGCGCTCCGGGGGGAACCGGCCGCGCCGGTTCGTCCAAGCGAGCCGTTGCCCAAATCCCGTCTGTACGCGACGCCATCAGGATCGGTGATTCAAAGTCTTGGTTCGCGGATCCCGCATGATTTTGTGGTCGATAAGCTGGATGGATACGACCGGGAAGCGAAGGATAAGTCGTTCGATGCGCGGCGAAGGGAATCGATTGACTTCGTTCGAGCGCAGACAGATTCTTTTTCCGGCTATCCTCTGCACATAAAGCGCGCTGACGACTCTTACAGCGCCTATGACCTGCGGTGCGAGCTGTTTCTCTGGTATCAGCAGGAGAACATATACAATTTCGGCATCCTCTTTCGCTCCCCGGAAAAAGCCTGCGCGCATACGGTGATCGCGCTTTGGGACGGCGGTACGCTAGTGCGGCACCGCTATATGGACGAGGTGCTCGCGCTGTGCCATCAGGGGAAGAGCGTTTTCATGGTAGATCTGGCCGGAACGGGCTGTATGGGCGACGATCTGTATCATGTGGACAGACCGGATTACTTTTGGTCCAAACTTGGACACCTCGCGAACAATCTCATCGTAAACGGAGACAATCTCCCCGCAATGAGGGTGCGCGGTATTCTGCGGGCTGTGGACGCCCTTCAGGAGATCTGCGGCGTGGGGACGCGGGTGGATATATTAACGTATGGCGGCTTCAACCTGTACGCGCTCATGTCCAAGCTGGTCGACGAGCGAATACATACAGTGATTGAGCGGGACCCGGTAGAGAGCTTCCGCCGAATCGCATATGAGAAATACTATGACAGTCATAACATAAAAGCATATGTTATGCCCTCTATGCTCCGTTATTTTGATATTCCTGAGCTGCGAGAATTTACAAAGATGGAGCGCGCAGATGAAAACCGGTGATACGCTGTCAGTCGTTACAGCCGCGTATTCACTAGAACGACGTTCAATCAACACTATTAATAATTGGAGGTATGACTATGACAGGCAAAATTCGTCTGGGATTCGTGGGGTGCGGTGCGTTCGTGCAGAACTTTATACCGCTTTTCAAGGCGCATCCGTACGTGGAGTGGGTGGCCGTCACCGATCTTATCCGCGAGCGGCGCGATGAGACCGCGAAGAAGCATGGCGTCACCCGTGTGTACGACAGCTTCGAGGATATGCTCAAGGATCCCGAGATTAACGCGGTGGGCATATTCACGCAGCGCCAGCTCCACGGGCCGATGACGATCGCCGCGCTGAAGGCCGGAAAGAACGTGTACAGCGCCGTACCCATGGCTTCAAAGGTCGAGGAAATCCACCAGATCGTAGACCTCGTCCGGGAAACTGGACTCACGTTCTCGATGGGGGAGACCGGACACTACCGGCCGTGCAGCGTATTCTGCAGGAACAAGATGAGCAGCGGTGAAATGGGAGATTTCGTGTACGGAGCGGCCCAGTACCATCATGACATGCGCCATTTCTACAAAAGCTACATGCGCTCCGGCGGAGCCGACTGGAAGAAGGTGGCCGGCATCCCGCCCACGCTGTACCCGACCCATTCGACGGGCATGCTGCTCTCGTCGATCGGCTCCTACGCCGTGAAGGTATCGGGATTCGGTTTCGTCGACCACCACGAGGACGATATATTCGGCGAAGGGAAAAACCTGTGGGATAACCCCTTCTCCAACACGACGATGATCATGCGCCTTAAAAACGGCGGCACGGCGCGGGCCAATGAATTCCGCCGCATCTCCTGGTACGGGCCCCAGTCCTACATTACGTCGATATACGGCACAAAGGCGTCGTATGAATTCTCAGTCACAGAGCACCACTATGTGCGGCTCGAGGGCATGGACGCCGTTCACGAGAACGTGTCAAAGCTCCTCAATCCTCCCGAAATGGAAGAGCACCGTGGCGAAGAAGGATTCCTCAACGGCGTCACCAACAACAAGTGGTGCAATACGATGGCTCCGGTGCAGAACGCGGGAAGGCTTCCCGCGGAGTTCATCGACCAGCGCGACGGCCATGGCGGCACTCATAAGTTCATGGTCGACGATTTCTGCAAGGCGGCCTATACAGGCAAGCTGTCCCCGACGAACGCATGGGTGGCGGCCCGGTACAATCTGCCCGGCCTTGTCGCCTACCAGTCGGCGCTGCGCGACGGAGAGCCGCTGGAGGTGCCCGACTGCGGCGAGCCTCCGGCTAATTGGGAGTGGCTCGATTTGGTCGATTATTCGCCAGAGTATTTGTGACCGGTTAAGCGGCGGGGGATTGCTCCCGCCGCTTCCTTTTTAATTTGGAAACATCGCATGTAATAGATAAACGGCAGGGGCAAGCCCCTGCTATACAGTTTACAGATTGCAGCGCGCGGGCGTGCCCACGTCATCCTTTTATTATGATTTATTTAACCATATGACGGTTTCGCTGCCGTTACGGGGCTTTAAAAGGCCGCGCGGATATGGTATCATCATGGTATGGTGCCCACGGGCGCAATTCCGGACGGAGGGATCGGCAATGCGGTTCTCATTCAACCACTGCAACATCAACGTGCTGGACATCGAGCGGAGCGTCGCTTTTTACAGGGAAGCGCTGGGACTTAACGAAACTAGAAGGAAGGAAGCCGGCGACGGAAGCTTTGTGCTGGTGTTTCTGGGCGACGAGATTACGCCGTTCCGGCTGGAGCTCACCTGGCTGCGGGACCGGAAGGAACCCTATGATCTCGGGGACAACGAATCGCATATCGCGTTTGCGGCGGACGACTACGAGGCGGCCCATGCGCTACACCGGAAAATGGACTGCATATGCTATGAGAACCCGGGGATGGGCATTTACTTCATCGAGGACCCCGACGGATACTGGATCGAGATCATACCGGCCCACAGATAGGGGGAAGCGGAGCGGCCGCTCCATCGCGGCAGCCCGGTATATATGAGTAGTACGGTCGAGCCGGCCGCTAGCGGCACGGTTCGCATATGGCATCTCTTCCATAGCGGCTTTGCCGTGAGAACCGGGGGGCATATGCTCCTCTTTGATTACTGCCCGGACGGTTCGGGCGCGGCTCTGGACGCGGAGTCTTTGATCCTTTCGGAGCCGACGCGGGCTATTGCTGTGTTCGCGTCCCACGAGCATTCCGATCACTTCAGTCCTGTGATATTCGACTGGCAAAAACGCAGCGGGAATATCCGGTATGTCCTTTCGCACGACATAGAAAGGTGGAAGGAAAGAAGCGACGTGCTCATGGTGCGTCCCGACTGCCGGTATACGCTCCATGGGATGACCGTCGAAACTCTCGAGTCGACCGACGTGGGCGTCGCGTTTCTCGTGCGGTGCGACGGCGTCACGCTCTTTCACGCGGGCGACCTCAACTGGTGGCACTGGGAGGGCGAGCCCGACGATGAAAACCGCGAGATGGGCGCGCGCTACAGGCGGCAGATAGACAGGCTTGCGGGGGTGAGAATCGATCTGGCGTTTATACCGGTCGATCCGAGGCTGGAGGAAGCGTACCTGCTGGGGCTTGACTACTTCATGCGCACGGTCGGCGCGAGGATGGTTTTCCCGATGCACTTCGGCGGCGATTATTCGGTGTTGGCGCGAATGCGAAGCGACCGCCGCGCCCGGGACTACCTGGACGAGATTGCGCAGATCGGCCCTTCACGGCGTGATTTTACGTATCATGCTGCCGGAGAGCGGGACTAGGGCCGGGCATAGAGTGAAAAATGGAAACGATGAGGAGAATTACGGGATATGCATTTTCGGAAGCTGGAGCTCGCGGATCGGGACATATACGAAAGCAGGATCGGACAACACGAGTTCCATACATATGAATATACATTTCTGACGCTGTATTTCTGGAGGGAGATGTGCAAGACTGAACTGGCCGATATGGATGAGGCGATCATAGTACGCAAGGCGGATCCGCGCGGACGGCTCTATTTCATGCAGCCCCTGGGGTACGCGCACGAGAACCTGCGCGACATCGTGCGCAGGCTCAAAGAGTATAAGGAGAGCCAGTCCGGTTATGGCAGCCTGTTCGGGGACATAGAGGCCCCGTTCCTAAGGGAGTTACAGGGCGTTTTTGGCGACAGGGTCGTATACCGCGAGGACCCCGACAATTTCGACTACATATACGACGCGGAGCAGCTCATCACTCTCAGGGGGCGCAAGTACCACGGAAAAAGGAACCAGTACAACCGATTCACGGGCGGGTACGATTACGAGGTACGGGAGCTGCGGGAACCCGGGGTGTGCGCCGACTTAATCCGCTTCGCGGGGGAATGGTACGAAACGCGAGGGGAGGGGGACGAGTCGCTCGCCCTTGAGCTCAAAGGCATCGAGGATGTCCTGACCCATATTGACGCGCTTCCCATAAAGGGAATCGCGGTATACGCGGGCCTCCAGATGGCCGGATTCACGTTTGGGGAGACGATCGGCGACAGAATGGCTATAGTGCATGTGGAAAAAGGCGATCTTGTGTACGATGGCATATACGCTTTTCTCAATAGAACGATGGCCGAGCGGTATTTCTCGGGCGTCCGGTATATTAACCGGCAGGAGGATCTGGGCATACAGGGGCTAAG
>JAAYXU010000217.1 GCA_012515725.1 Clostridiales bacterium
AGAGCGGCGGCAGGAGTTTACGGGCCGCATGATGGAGCTGAAGATCGCGCTGGCGCGGGGAATCTCCGAGCGGATCAGCGACGCGTGCTTCAACGGGCCCGAGCCCGAGGAAGGAGCCCCCCATATACTCAATGTGTCCTTTCCGGGGCTGCGGGGAGAGGTGCTGCTGCACGCGCTCGAAGCCGACGGCATCTATGTGAGCACCGGGTCGGCGTGCGCGGCGACCCGGCACACGGCAAGTCCAGTGCTTGCGGCGATGGGGCTGCCGCCAGAGCGGATGGAGAGCGCGATTCGCTTCAGTCTGTCGCCCCTGACTACGCCGGCCGATATCGGGGAGACGCTCCAGGCGCTGGAGCGCCATGTGCCCCGGCTGCGCCGGTTCGGGAGAAAAAAGTAAGTGGAAAAACTGCTGCTCGTAAAATATGCGGAGATACATTTGAAGGGCCTCAACAGGCCTTTTTTCGAGCGCCGTCTGGTGGCGGCGCTGCGCAGGGCCGCCGGAAGCGACGCCTGCCGCGTTACGCTACGCGGCAGCCGCTGCTATCTCACAGGATACGACCCCGCCGATGAGGACAGTCTTATCGAGGCGGTACGGCATGTGTTCGGCGTTCACTCGGTCTGCCCGGCCGTATCGTGCGACAGGGATATGGAAACGATCACGCGGACGGCGCTGGGCGCGCTCTCGGCGCTGCCGCCCGGCGGGGCTTCGTTCAAGGTGCAGGTCCGGCGCGCCGACAAGCGGTACCCGATCCGCTCGATGGACATGGCCCGGGATCTTGGCGCGCGCGTGCTGGAGCGTTTTCCGGAGCTGCGCGTCGATCTGACCCGCCCGGACATACTGCTTACGGTCGAGGTGCGAGACGAGGCGGCCTATGTCTACACGCGTGAAATACCCGGCTGGGGCGGCATGCCGGTAGGGACCGCCGGAAGCGCGGCGCTGCTGCTGTCGGGCGGCATCGACAGCCCTGTGGCGGGCTGGATGATGATGAAGCGGGGCCTGCGGCTGATCGCGGTGCATTTTTTCAGCTTCCCCTACACAGGCGAGCTGGCCCGCAGGAAGGTGCTGGATCTGGCGGCCAGTCTCGCGCGGTGGAGCGGGTCCATACCCGTTCACGTCGTGCCCTTCACCGCGATACAGGAAAAGCTATACGAGGAAGCACCCGAGGAGCTTCTGACGCTGCTCATGCGCCGCGCGATGATGCGTATTGCCGGGGAAATCGCGGCGCGGGAGGGATGCGGCGCGCTCATCACCGGCGAGAGCCTGGGGCAGGTGGCCAGCCAGACGCTGGAAGCCCTGCGGGCCACGGGAGACGGGCTTGCGCTGCCGGTACTGCGGCCGCTCATCGGGTTTGACAAGGAGGAGATCGTAGAGCGCGCGCGGACGCTGGGAACATACGATATATCGGTACGTCCCTATGAGGACTGCTGCACCGTGTTCACGCCCCGCCACCCGGCCACGCGGCCACGGCTGGAGGCCGTACGGGCCGCCGAAGCCGCGATCGATCTGGAGGAACTGATCCGGGCCGCGATAGATGGAACCGTCGTCGAGATAGCGGGGGCAGGGAAGTAGCGGGGGCGAACCAGCCCGGAACGTCGCGGACCAAAGACATTTGTTATTCATCGTGGACGCCGCGCCGCGTATCATCCGGCGGCGCTACTCGATCTTTTCCAGATACCACAGGCAGGTCTTGACCTCGTACTTGAGCTGAAACCGGCGCTGCCCTTCCGGACTTCTACCCGTGCACTCGAATACCCGCATCGGATTGCCGCCGAATTTCTCGGTCTCGCGCTCCAGCGCGCGATCCACCGAGATGACATGCCCTTCCTCCTTTTCATCGGGAATGCGCAGGCGCGTGGGATGGACGCCGCCCCTGCAGTCAAACCACGCGATCATATCCACCGGGCGCATGATGCGCTTCATCGAAAAAATCCTCCTTTTGCCGCGGGACGGGGCGTCACAGGACGCCCTCCGAGACCGCCGGGAAATTACGGTTTGAGCCGGTGCCGCCCATCATAGGATTGAATTCGCTGCCGATGAAGCAGGCGCGCTGGACGGCGACGTCGCCGTAACGCAGCCGAATGCGATCCACGGCCCGGTCCGCGAGTTCCAGCTTCCAGCTCTGGCTCAGAAGGCTGGTCTGCTGGTGCAGACCCTGGCTTTCCAGCTCCCCCGACCATACGCCCAGCTGGCGTATGGGGTCGCCCTGCCACATCAGATCAAAAAGCCGCGTCGCCTCTCGGAAAATGTCGGTGGTAGCGTTGGTGGGGTGGCCGATCTTGTGCTGCCGCCCGAAGCGACTGAAGTCGCTGGTGACGAAGGATACGCTGATGAGCCGCGCCCTGCGTCCCGCCGCCCGCAGCCTCGCGCCCACCGTCTCCGAGAGCGCGAGCAGCGCCTTATGGGCCGTGTCGGCGTCGGTTACGTCGAACGCGATCGTGCCGGAGTTGCCCATGCCCTTGGCGTCATCCTCCTCCTGCGGGCCGTGGGCTATGCCGCCAAAGCCCGCTGCACCCTGACGCTCCGCGTCCACATAGCGGCCGTTGGCGAAATTCCAGAGCGTCACGCCCCACCCCTTGAGCCACGAGTGAACCCGCGCCGGATCCTGCCGCGCCAGATCGCCTATCGTCCATATGCCGCGGTCGCGGAGCTTGTCGGCCGTGCGCCGGCCGACCATGTACAGCTCCTCCACCGGAAGAGTCCACATCTTCTCCCGGATCTCGCCGGGGAAAAGCGTATGGACCCTGTCGGGCTTTTCAAACTCCGAGGCCATTTTGCTGAGCAGCTTGTTGACCGATACGCCGATATTGACGGTAAAACCCAGCTCCTCCCGGATGCGCTGCCCGAGCGCATGGGCGGCCTCCACGGGCGGGCCGAAGCACCGCTGCATGCCGGTGTAGTCGAGAAAGGCCTCGTCTATAGAGAACCGCTGCACGCGGGGCGAGTAGCGGCGCATCATGTCCACCAGCGATTCGGACGCGTCCACGTAGGCGTCGTATCGGGGCGGCACGATGACCAGGTCGGGAGCGCGCCGACGAACTGCCGCGATCGGCTCGCCGGTCTTTACGCCATAGCGCTTCTTGGCGGGGATGGACTTGGCCAGCACGATGCCGTGGCGCGTGGCCTGGTTGCCGCCCACGACCGACGGTATGTCCCTCAGATCACGGCGGCTGCCGTGCTGCAGCCGCCATACGGCCTCCCACGACAGGAACGCGCTGTTCACGTCGACATGAAACCAGATTTTCTTCCGCTCCATATTTATCCTTCCGGTCGAATATAATTCTCAGTAATAGAACCTATGTTCTTATTATACAAAAAAGAATCCCGTTTTGCAACAGGAATTGTTTCCCGAAGACCGCAGGCGTATTTGATCTCGACAGCGAGCTGGAGCCAGCAAAGTGATGTACGGAGCCGACATTCAGTCTGTTTTTGATATTTGTTGGTACACCTTTTCAAGAATAGTGGCTGATGTTGCACCGCCGGTAGACCCGGATCTACGTTATGAAGAATCGCAAGGATCCATACTGTCCTGCCTTGCCTGCGGGAAGTATTTTGTAAGGCGATCAAGCAGACAGCTTTACTGCGATAATCCGAATTGCCAAGCCG
>JAAYXU010000218.1 GCA_012515725.1 Clostridiales bacterium
GGGGAAGGGGTCTGACAAAGCAGGATCACCCCCGCGCCTGCGGGGATCAGTTTATTGTAGGATTGACCAACCAGCTTGGGCGCGCAGCTACACACCTTTCTTTTTTTCTTGAACCTTCGACAATCTATGTTATAATTGCATTAATTCATCTATCCTTTTATCCGTACAGGAGGAGACAAATGGTTGAGATCGCCCGTATTCAAACGACACGCCAGCTGAAGGAATTTGTGGACTTTCCAAACAGACTCTATAAAGACAATCCATACTTTGTACCGACGCTCTTTTTTGATGAAGTAAACACGCTGCGGGCCGATAAAAATCCGGCGTACGAATTCTGTGAAGCCGCCTTCTTCCTGGCCAGGAAGAACGGCAGGACAGCGGGCCGCATGGGCCTCATACTCAACCGCAAGGCGAACGAAACCTGGTCTCAGAAGCGCGTCCGCTTCACCCGGCTGGACTTCATCGACGACGAGGAGGTCTCCGGAGCTCTGCTCGGGAAAGCTGAGGAATGGGCGCGGCAACGCGGCATGGAGGAAATCCATGGACCGATGGGTTTTTCGGACATGGATCAGGAGGGGATGCTGGTCGAAGGCTTCGACGAGCTCTCCACGATGGTCACTCTGTACAATCATCCGTATTACATGCGGCATCTGGAGCGCCTGGGCTATACGAAAGACATCGACTGGGTCGAGTACCAGCTTCCCGTGCCCGACGCGCCCAACGAAAAGCTGAGCAGGCTGGCGGGGGATATAGAGAAGCGCTACGGTTTCCGCGTCGTGCATTTTAAAAAAACAAAAGAGATACTGCCATATGCGCAGGAGCTCTTTGAGGTACTTAACGACGCATACAAGGAGCTTTACGGCGTTATACACCTCACTCAGGCACAGATCGATAGCGCTATCCGGCAGTACTTCGACTTTATCAATCCGGCCTTCGTCAAGATCGTACTGGATGAGGAAGGGCGCATGGCCGGCTTTGGAATAGCGATTCCTTCTCTGTCGCGGGCGCTTCAGCGCTGCGGCGGGAGGCTGTTTCCTCTGGGGTGGGCTTATCTTCTCCAGTCGATCCGAAAGAACGACCGGCTCGACCTGTACCTGGTGGGCGTGCGTACGCAGCTGCGGAACCGGGGTATCAACGCGCTGCTCATGGACGCCGTTACGCGGGAGGCCATACGCCACGGTATCCGGATCGTCGAGTCAAATCCTGAGCTTGAGAACAATATGAAGGTGCGATCACAGTGGAAGCTGTATGAGCACCGCCAGCACCGCCGCCGCCGCTGCTATGTCAAGCGTATCGCGCCCGCTGAGCCGCCCGCGGAGCAGTGAAGCCATATACTTGATGTTTTACACGTTTTCGCTTATCATATACCAGTACCGCGATAGTAGGAGGAAACGCCGATGACGCGCTCGAAACGATATCAGTCCCGCTACAAGCGGCGTACCGCCCGGTCTTCCGGCTCAGGTGCGGGTAAGCTGGTCGCCGCTGTCGTAGCGGCGATTATGCTGGTCGCCGTTCTTGTGGCTGGATTCGTGTACTGGGATCAGATTCTGGATTTCTCGGTGAAGCTTCTTAGCGCCACGACGCCCACGCCGCTTCCCACACCTGTTCCAACGCCGGATCCGACGCCAGTTTCTCCCACGCAGGCGCCGACCCCGACGCCTACGCCCGAGATAACGCCCGAACCAACGCCCACACCCATACCGCCCGTCACGACGATCACTATTAGCGCGGTAGGCGATATCATGTGCCACCAGTCCCAGCTTGACGACGCATACGTCGCGGCTTCGGGCGAATACGATTTCACCGGCAGCTTTACCGACATCGCGCCCTATATATCGGCTGCGGATCTTGCGATCGCCAATCTCGAAACCACTATCAGCGGCAAGGACCAGCAGTATACCGGGTACCCGAACTTCAACAGCCCCAAATCGCTGCTGACCGCGCTCAAGCAGGCGGGATTCGACGTGCTGACCACGGCCAACGAACATATATTCGATCGGAAATGGTACGGCGTAGAGCAGACGATCGCGAACATCAAGGCCGAGGGGATGGCCTGCACAGGCACATTCCTGAGCCGGGACGAGTATTATGAACCGCTGGTCGTCGACGTGAACGGCGTCAAGGTCGCGATACTGGCCTATACCGATCTCCTGAGCGCAAACAGCAAGGATATCCCCGACGAGAAGATGAACTTCTGCATAAAGATGCTAAATATTAAAACTGTCCGTAAAGATATTGAGCTCAGCCGCGAAAAGGGAGCCGACATCGTCATAGTCAGCGTGCACTGGGGAGACGAGTATAGCCGCAAGGCGACCTCAGAAGACCGCGCTACCGCTGAGGACATCATTAAGGCGGGGGCGGACGTGATACTTGGGAGTCACCCGCATGTGCTCCAGACGATCACATACCGCGATTTCGAGCAGGACGCAGGGGGGACGAAGAAATGCGCCGTCGTATACTCACTGGGCAATTTCCTGTCAGCCCAGACCGGTCAGTACAAGGACAGCGGCATGGTTGTCAATCTGACGTTCGACAAAGATAATCAGACAAATAAGGTGACCCTTAAGGAGGTCACCTATCTGCCGACATGGGTCTATATAAGCGACGCGGATAAGAAGGAGTACCGTATTCTCCCGGTGGGCAAGTACCTGGACGACTCCACGCTGCTGGGCCAGCTGGCCGATAAATTCCGCACCCGCCTCACCGAGGTATGGAAGGAAACCACGGACCTCATCGGTAGCGATGCCGCTACTGCCGTGAGGGGATCATGA
>JAAYXU010000219.1 GCA_012515725.1 Clostridiales bacterium
CGGTAATAGCGGTATCGAAATACCCCAGGTCCGCGAGGCGCATCTGCAGCAGAATCACGTTGTCTCCCTCGTGACCTCTGTGGATGAGCAGGCCGTCCTCCTCATCGGCGGGATCCGCCAGAGCCTGGGCGGGCCAAATAAGCGCCGTCAGCAGCGCGAACGCAAGCGCGGGTTTTATAGCTTTCTTCAGTATCGACATCATCGCAGACAATCACCACCCGGTTATTATTTGAAAAATGTACAGGTCCAAAACCGGAAGACCCATTCTTTATTCAATTTTAGCATATATGGCGTATTTGATTCAACCGTGATCGGCCCCGGCCGCGCGGCCAATTTATGGTAAGGGCCGCAGTCGTCCTGCGGCGCGGCATCCCGCTTGCATTCGCGCTTATTTTATTCTATAATCGTACCAAGCTGACGGTGGAGGATTGGGTACGCATGCATATAGCGGTGGATGCGATGGGCGGCGATCGCGGCCCGGGAGAGATCATAGAGGGCGTGAAAACCGCGCTGACAAGGCATCCGGAGCTTCGCGTCACGGTCATAGGGCCGATGGACGTTCTCAGGGGCGCGCTCACCGAAGGAATACCCGACAGACTTTCGCTGCTTCATTCCCCGGAAGTAATCACAACCGAAGAGCCCCCGCTGGTCGCGATCCGCAGGAAGAAGGACAGTTCCCTGATGCTGGGGATTAATATGCTCCGCGACAGGCAGACCGACGCTTTCCTGTCGTGCGGAAGCACCGGCGCGGTGATGTCAGGCGCGCTGTTTAACGTGGGGCGCATCAGGGGCGTCAAGCGTCCGGCGCTCTCTCCGACCCTGCCTACGCGCACCGGTAAGGCCCTTCTCATCGACTGCGGCGCGAACGCCGACTGCAAGCCCGAGTATCTGGTGCAGTTCGGGCATATGGGCGCGGCCTACATGCAGGTCGTACACGGCATTAAGAACCCACGGGTCGGGCTCGTCAACATAGGAGTCGAGGAAGAGAAGGGCAACGAGCTCTACCGCGAAGTGCATGGGCTTCTAAAGCACAGCGGGCTCAATTTCGTAGGCAACATCGAGGCCCGCGACGTGCCCGCCGGAGGGGCCGACGTACTGGTGTGCGACGGCTTTACCGGCAATATACTGCTAAAGACAATGGAGGGAACCGCCTCCTTCATAATGGGCGCGCTCAAGCAGGAGCTGACACGCTCAGCGCTTACGAAGCTCGCCGCGGCGCTGCTCCGCGGCGGATTCATCGCTATAAAGAAGAAAATGGACTACACCGAGTACGGCGGAGCGCCGCTGCTGGGCATAGACGGCTGCGTCATCAAGGCGCACGGCAGCTCCAACGCAAAGGCGTTTTCTCATGCGATAGAGCAGGCCATCGCCTATATAGAGGGCGATGTCACCCGGCTCATATCGGAGCGGCTAAGCACATCGCCGGAGAGCGGCGCACGGTAACGAACGGATTAATCTATTGGAGGAGGAAATTCGATGACATTTGAAAAGGTGCGCGACATCATCGCCGAGCAGCTCGAAATCGATCCCGGCGAAATCATGCTCGAGTCCAGTCTCGCCGACGATCTCAAAGCCGATTCGGTCGACGTGGTGGGCATCATAATGAACCTGGAAGCGGAGTTTGGTCTGGAGTTCCCGTTTGAGGATCTGGAGAGCATCAAGACCGTGAGCGACGCTGTTTCCTATATCGACGAGCGCGTACAATGAGCCAGGAGGCGTCCTCACGTACGGCGGAGACGCCGGATCGCCTGCGCGAGCTGGAAGACAGGCTGGGTATTCGTTTCGCAAAACGGGATATCCTCGCGCGGGCGCTTGTCCATTCGTCGGCGCTCCGTGATCAGGGACGCGGCCAATGCAACGAGCAACTAGAGTTCCTGGGCGACGCGGTGCTGCAATTCATCGTTACCGAGGAACTGTACGGCCGGTATCCCGACGCGCCCGAGGGACAGATGACCCGGTCGCGCGCCAGCGTCGTGTCGGGGCGGCATCTGGCCAGGAAGGCCGAAGCGCTTGGTCTGGGCGAGTGCATACGCATGGGACGCGGAGCGGTACGCTCGGGAGGCCGCAGGCAGCCATCGATACTGGCGGACACGATGGAGGCCCTCATAGCGGCCATCTATCTCGATCAGGGAATCGAGACGGCGCGCACGTTCGTACTGCGCATGCTGCAGGAAGACATCGCGCAGGCCATGGAGCGAAAAGGAGTACCCGACGCCAAGAGTATGCTGCAGGAGCTGCTGCAGACCGACGGGCCGGTCCGCATCGCATACGAGACAACCGGCGAGCAGGGGCCGCCACACGACCGCACTTTTACGGTGACACTATTCGTCGGGGATCACCCTGTTTCCACAGCATCGGGCAAAAGCAAGAAGCAGGCCGAGCAGAACGCGGCGAATATCGCGCTTAAAAAGCTGAAAAACAGCGCCGATTGACTTCCCCTGGCAGGGCAAATATGGTATAATCATGCGGGGCCAGGCCCCGCATTTTGTGTTTTGGCCAGAGAAGGGAGACCGCCGTTTGCGCCTTAGAAAGCTGGAGATGCAGGGGTTTAAGTCCTTTGCCGATAAAATCGAGCTAATATTCGACGCCGGGATAACCGGTATCGTGGGGCCCAATGGCAGCGGCAAGAGCAATATAGGAGACGCTGTCCGGTGGGTGTTGGGCGAGCAGAACGCACGGCAGCTTCGCGGCTCGCGCATGGAGGATATCATATTCAGCGGCACCCAGCTGCGCAAACCGCTGTCTTTCTGCGAAGTCCGTCTGACGTTTGACAACGAGGACGGCGCGCTGCCCGTCGATTTTTCCGAGATCGCGGTCACGCGCCGCGTATACCGCTCGGGCGAGAGCGAGTACTATATTAACCGCAACAGCTGCCGCCTGAAAGATATTGTAGACCTTTTCAGGGATACAGGGTTGGGCAGGCAGGGCTATTCGATCATCGGCCAGGGGCAGATCCATGACATCCTCAGCTCCAAGCCCGAAGACAGGCGGGAGGTATTTCACGAGGCCGCCGGTATAATGAAGTACCGAGCCCGCCGGGACGAGGCCGAACGCCGCCTCGAAAACACGCGCAGGAATCTTCAGCGTCTCTGCGACATCATGGACGAGATGGAGCTGCAGCTGGAACCGCTGCGCGTACAGAGCGAAAACGCGCGGCAATTCCTGACTCTCAGCGAGCGGCTCAAGGATCTAGAGATCAACCGCTTCCTGCGGTTATCCGGATCGCTGGGCGTCCGTACCGCGCATCTTAATGAACGTGCTCGGGAGCTGACCGAGGCGCATGGGGCCGGGGAGCGTGACCGAATCCGCATCGAGGAAACGCTTGGCGAGCACCGCGCCGCGCTCATGGAGAGCGACGAGGAAGTCGGACGCCTGCAGCAGCAGGTCATGGATATCAGGGAACAGCTCAGCCAGCGCAGGAGCCGCCGGGATGTGCTGACAGAGCGCCTTGAGCGAATGCAGTCGGAGAACGAGCGCATCAGCGCCGAAG
>JAAYXU010000220.1 GCA_012515725.1 Clostridiales bacterium
ACGACGATCTGCCTGTCGAACCGGCCTGGACGCAGCAGCGCCGGGTCCAGTATGTCGGGGCGGTTGGTCGCCGCCAGTATGATAATGCCCTCGTTGATGGAGAAGCCGTCCATTTCGACCAGCAGCTGGTTGAGCGTCTGCTCTCGCTCGTCGTGCCCGCCGCCAAGGCCGGTGCCCCGGTGGCGGCCCACCGCGTCGATCTCGTCGATGAACACGATGCAGGGGCTGTTGCGCTTGGCCTGCTCAAACAGATCGCGCACACGGCTTGCGCCCACACCCACGTACATTTCCACGAAATCCGATCCCGATATCGTAAAGAACGGCACTCCGGCCTCGCCCGAAACCGCTTTGGCAAGCAGCGTCTTGCCGGTTCCGGGCGGCCCTACCAGCAGCACGCCCTTGGGTATGCGCGCGCCCAGCTCCAGGAATTTCTTCGGACTGCGCAGGAAGTCTACGATCTCCTCGAGCTCCTCTTTCTCCTCGTCGGCGCCCGCCACATCCTTGAAAGTGACCCGTTTGCGGTTATTCTCGGCCACCCGGTGGCGGCTTTTCCCGAAGCTCAGGGCCTTGTTGGAGTTGCCCTGCATCTGCCGCATAAAAAGGAACCAGAAGCCCACGATGACCAGTATAGTGATGATATACGGCAGCAGCTGCATGAATATCGACTGCTGAGGCTCCGGCTCGTATGTAATGATGAAGCCGTAATCCGACACAGTCACCTCGGAGACCGGCTTACCGGTTCTCTCGGCGGCGATGCTGCGCATATCGGTATCGAAGCCCTCCGCGGGCAGATAGACCTTGAAATCATAGTCGCCGGGGAAGTCGTCCTCCCGCACCGCGGTGTCTGAGTAAAGTCCCAGCATCATGCGCTCAGTGATCTGCACCTTCGCGACTTGCCCGTTCCTGACGGCCTGGGTGAACGCATCGTAGGATATAGGCTCCCTCTTGCCCCTGGCCGACTGTAGGGGATCTATCACCAGCGTGAGCAGCACGATGGCCGCCAGCAGTCCGGCAAAGATGAAAAATCCCCGCAGCATTTTATTGTTCAAGCAAATATCCTCCTGGCAGCTCCGATCCGGGAGCGTTACACGATTATATCATACCCCGGCTAAACCGGTCAAACCAGTTCAAAGAAAGTTAAATAATTTATTTGTGCCGCGCCTCGTCGCCCGCGCTCTCCATGGGCGCGTACACGCGCGGGCTGAGCACGCCCGCGTAGGGCAGATTCCGGTAGCGCTCGTTGTAGTCTAGACCGTACCCCACCACGAACGCGTCGGGAATCGTAAAGCCCACATAGTCCGCCTTTATGTCGACCCGTCTGCGCTCGGGCTTGTCGAACATCACGCAGATGCGCAGCGAAGCAGGATCCCGCTGCAGCAGGTTTTCCTTCAGATACCTTAGCGTAAGGCCGGTATCGAGCACATCCTCGACTATGAGAACGTGAAGGCCCGCGATATCAGCGTTGAGGTCCTTGAGTATGCGCACCGCCCCGGAGGTCACTGTGCCCGCTCCATAGCTCGATACCGCCATGAAATCCACGGTCATAGGCCTGTCGATGGAGCGCATGAGGTCAGCCGTGAATATCACGGCGCCCCGGAGGATCGCGATAAGGCACAGCGAGCGGTCGTGGTAGTCGGCGGTAATCTGCGCGCCCAGCTCCCGCACGCGGGCGGCCAGGCGGTCGGACGGTATCAGTATCCTGGAGATGTCGGGATGCATTTTATTCATGAGGGGGTTCCTCCCATTCGGGCGTATATGTGATGCGCAGCGTCGCGCCTGTCCGCCCTGTTATGCGCGTCCGCTCGGCGACCGCCCAGCCTACGACCCATACGATTTCGTCTTCTCCGGCGACGAGGGGTACGCGGTCCCTGCGCCAGCGGCTGATTTTCCAGTCGGTCATATCGTCGCTGAGCTTGCGGCTGCCCGGCGCGCCCAGCCTGCGGACGCGGTCGCCCTCTCGCCGGGTGCGCACGAACGCCGGCCGCGGAAAGCGCTCCGCGTCGAAATGGCGCACATTGTCCGGAAAAGCCGCCGGATCGCGTGGAGGCTCTTTGAGCAGCTCACATACGAACCGCCCCAGCCCCGGAACGCATGTGACGCCCGGCACATGAAGCGGTACAGGCCCGAGCGGCTGCGCCGCGTCCGCGCGGGGGCACAGCACAAGTCCGGCGGACTCGAGGCGCGCCGTCAGGCCGCCCGGCCACGAGATACTCGCGCCGGTCCTGCCCCCCGTAATGAGCGCGATAGCCGCGTCGATATGGGCCGACGTCAGATCGCGCACGGCGCCAAGTCTCGCCGCCATATGCCGGATGAGCCGCGATAGTATCGCAGTGTGCAGCGTGGCCGCCTCCCGCGCCAGCAGCAGCCCGTCGTCGCTCTCGGACACACAGCGCCACGCTTCCCGCGTCAGCGCCTGCAGGCAGTCGTCGTCCCGCCTGAGCAGCTCTGCCGACCGCGCTATCGCCTCCGCGGCCCGCGGGTTGAGCGGCGCAAGCGCGGGCATAACGATATGGCGGATCCGGTTGCGGGGTATGCCGGGGTCGGCGTTTGTGGCGTCCTCCCGCCAGTCGCGGCCAAGCGACCGCAGATAATCGACGAGCGCCGCGTGCTCGGCCCAGAAAAGCGGGCGGATGATCCCGTCCTGGCAGGGCCGCATCGCGCCAAGTCCCTCCGCGCCGCTGCCCCGCACAAGCCTTATGAGCAGCGTTTCGGCCTGATCGTCGCGGTGGTGCGCCGTCGCGATCGCCCGCGCTCCCGCCCGGGCCGCTTCGCGCCGCAGGAATCGCCATCGCTCCTCGCGAGCGGCAACCTCCAGCGAAAGCCCCCGCTCGCGCGCCAGCGCGGGTACGTCGGCCCGCCCGGCCGCGCAGGGGACATGAAGCTCTTCGCACAGCGCCGCCACAAAGGCCGCGTCGCCGCCCGACTCGGGCCTGATACTGTGGTCAAGGTGCGCCGCGCGGACCGTGAGCCCCAGCGGACCTGCGGCCTCGGTCAGCAGGAGAAGAAGCGCGGTCGAGTCAGCGCCGCCCGATACCGCCGCCAGGATCGTGTCCCCCGGCTGCGTCATCGCGTGCCGCCGCATATAGGCCGTCATCGTATTGAGCAAGGGCTATGTCCTCCCCAATGATTCAATTTATTGTAGCCACAATCCCGCCTGTTGACAAGGGTTCGGGTACACAATGACAGAATACCCGGTCAAAAGCCATCGCAGACCGGTCCCTTTCTTTAAAAAAACGGACCCTGCGCAGGCAGGATCCAAATAAGAAGGGGGAATGAGGCAAATGGATGATAGCGGCAGCGCCGGTTATTCTGTTAGAGTCGCCTCCTCCAGCGCCGGTTGACAATCCGCGGGGGGCGGGAGCGTGTCCTTTACGCCCCGCAGCCATCGCAGGAAGGTCGCGGTCAGGGGCACCGCGATGAGGAATGTCATAATATCGGCCGCGGGCTGGCTCATCTGTATCCCCGGCAGCCCGAAAAGCCCGGAAAGCACGACGATGGCCGGAATAAAGAAGAGTCCCTGCCGGGCCAGCGCGAGCACTGCGGCCTTGCCGCCCATGCCGATCGACTGAAAGAGCATGTTGGATACGATAATGCTCACCTGCAGCGGCAGCACCGCGCACTGATAGCGCAGTGAAAGCGCCCCGATCTCAATGACCCGGGCGTCGTCGGGACGGAATATCGCTATGATGTCGTCCGCAAATATGAATACGCCAAGCCCGACCAGCGCAAGCGTGGCGGTTCCCACCTTGATCGAAAACCAGAATGCCTGCCACAGCCGTCCGTAGCGCTTCGCCCCCCAGTTATAGCCCGCCACCGGCTGGAACCCCTGTCCGAATCCGATAAGCGCCATAATGACGAACATCATGATCCGGCTTACCAGCGACAGCCCCGCTATGGCCGGATCGCCGTATGGCCCCGCGAAGCGGTTGAGAAGGATCATCGACACGCTGACAAGGCCCTGCCGGAAAAACGAAGGCGCGCCGATTTTGAGTATCTCGCCGTACATCTTTAATCGCAGCGTGAAGTTGCGGATGCTAAGGCGCAGCGAGCTGCGGCCCCGCACGTACTGCGAGAGGAGAATGAGGAAGCTGACCGCCTGGCTGAGTACCGTGGCGACAGCCGCGCCGCGGATCCCCATATCCAAACCAAATATGAAAATAGGGTCAAGCGCTATATTCAAAAGTCCGCCCGTCATGATGCCCGCCATCGCCAGGAATGCGCTGCCCTCGGAACGCAGCGCCACGTTCATAACGAATGACGCCGCCATGATGGGCGCGCCCAGCAGTATGACCTGCGCGTATTCTCTGGCATAGGGAAGAATGGTGGGCGTCGCGCCCAGCAGGCGCATTAATAGATCAATGCCCATGAGGCCCGCAACCGATATCACGACTCCGCACGCGATCGCCGAAAAGAAAGCGGTGGATATCGCCCGGTTGGCCTCCTCATGGTTCCGCTGCCCCAGCAGCCGGGAAATGTAGCTGCCCGAGCCCACGCCGAAGGTGAAGCCGACCGCCTGAATGATAGCCATCACGGTAAACACGATGCCGACCGCGCCTGTCGCGCTAGTGCCCAGCTTGCTGACAAAATAGGTGTCGGCCATATTGTATACGCCCGATACCATCATGCTAACGATGGTCGGAAACGCCAGCTTTAGTATTAGCCGGGGAATGGGGGTTTCCGTCATCTGTTTGAAACGGGCTGAACCGGCGTCACCGCCCAAAACGCTGCACTCCTATCAAAAACAACTCCGCACAAGGAGAAATTATAGACTACGAGCATCCTAATGTCAAACATTCCGGGGATACAGATTGTATCTGGATTGCCTAACTCCCCATGATATTGTATAATGAGCCGGGGGGATACCGGTATGGTCATCGATTTTCACGCGCACTGCTTCCCTGACGCGCTGGCCGGGCGCGCGATGGCGGCGCTGACCGCCAAGTGCGACATAATACCAAGCCACGACGGCACCGTGTCCGGTCTGCTCCGGACTGCCCGCGCCGCGGGCATCGGGCGCAGCATCGTCATGCCTGTCGCCACCCGGCCCGGGCAGGTAGAGTCCATCAACGCGTGGGCGCTCTCGTCACGGACTCCTGAGCTTTCGTTCTTCGGCGCGCTGTTTCCGGGTATGCCCGGCATGGAGCGGCACCTCGACTGGCTCGTCGAGAACGGATTTCGCGGCGTTAAGCTTCATCCGGACTATCAGGACTTTTTCGTAGACGATCCGGCCGTGCTGCCGACCTACCGGGCTCTTAGGGATCGCGGGCTCGCGGTGCTCTTTCACGCCGGGCTGGACATCGGTCTTCCCGAACCGATCCACTGCCCTCCCGATCGCCTGGCGCGGATTCTCGACGCGGTTCCGGGCCTCACCGTCATCGCGGCGCATATGGGAGGACAGAACCAGTGGGACGACGTGGCCCGGTTCCTGTGCGGACGCGATGTGTATCTGGACACGTCATTTGCCGGCGCACAGCTGGGCATAGCCGGGATGCGCGATCTCATACGCGCCCACAGCGCGGAACGTATCCTTTTTGCAACCGATTCGCCATGGACACAGCCCGCCGACGAGCTCGCGCGGGTCCGCGCGCTGAGGCTTTCACCCGACGCGCTGGACGCTGTACTGGAGCGTAACGCGCGCGCGCTGCTCGACTGAGGAGAGAAGGAGCGATTGGGATGAAACGGCTGAAAATCACAGGTGGCGACATCATCGCGCCGGACGGCATACTCGAGGGAGGGTGCGTACTCGTAGAGGGCGACCGGATCGCCGCGGTGTCGCAGAGCGATATTCCCGCGGCCGACGCGCAGGAGCTGGACGCGACGGGCTGCGTGGTGTCGCCGGGCTTCGTAGAAACCCACTGCCACGGCGGCGGGGGCTTCGATTTCATGGACGCGACCACCGAGGCGTTCGAGGGCGCGGCGCTCCTGCACGCCCGCCACGGCACCACCACACTCTATCCGACCAGCGTAGCCGGTAGCCTTCCCGATACGCGCAGGCTCATTGACGCGTTTCTATCGCTTCCGGACACGCTGCGGCAAATGGTGCGCATGCCCGGCCTGCATCTGGAGGGGCCTTACGTAGCGGTGAGCCAGAAGGGCGCGCTGGACGAGCGGTACATCACCGATCCCGTCCCTGAGGACTTTATGCCGCTCCTCGAAACGGGATCGATCCGGCGATGGACGATCGCGCCCGAGCGCCCCGGCGCGCTCGCGATGGGCGACGCGCTGCGCGCCCGGGGCGTACTGCCAAGCATGGGCCATAGCGAATGCACATTCGACGAGGCCGAGGCGGCGCGGGATCACGGTTTCACACACGTCACGCATCTGTACTCGGG